>NZ_JAPVZO010000035.1:0-18273 GCF_041432445.1 Streptococcus sp. 27098_8_69
TCAAAGCACTGCTTTGAGGTTGCAGATGGATGCTGACCTAGTTTGAAGAGATTTTCGAAGAGTATTAGTCCTGCATCTGACGTTTCACCTGATAAGGGAGATACAAAATTTGTAAGACCAGTCCAGCTCCAAGGAGTGCTAGAAGGGCTAGTTTTTCTTGGAGGGTGATCAACCCAACTACCAGTTGAACCAATAAAACAAAACCAGTCAATCCTCGGACAACCGCCTGTAACCCTTTTTCCTTTTGCCCCTTGTCTAGCGGGAAAAGTTGAGTCAAATATTGGTAATCAAAGGCATGATAGAGGGCCAGCAACTGGAAGAGTAGGAGATAGTTAAATAAAACTACCACTGCTGTCGCTATCCAAGCTTGCTCGATAAAGATCAACGCCAGCAAAGATAGAAAGAGGAGACGAAGACTGAGGGCAAAAAGATCTCCATTTCGCAAATAAGAACGAAGATAGAGGTTCTGCCAGATCTTGCTCGGCACCTTCTGAACTGCTTTTAGGATAAAGTCTAGATAAGCTCGTCGCTTGACGCTGTTTGAAATTCCCTTAACTTGGGTAAAGAGGGCAAAGAAACGGAGTAAAAACTGCTTGCGTTTACTTTCTTGGGCAATCACATAGTCCCAGTCCAGATGATTTGCACTAAAAAACTTGCCAGCTTTTTTCTGAAACAGGAAATATTTCCCGACTCCCAACAGAAGAACATAGACCCCAAAAACTCCTAAGCCTAAGCCCATGGCTAAAAATAAAGGAGCAAAAAAGAGCAAAAAGAGAGTCTGTACACTGACCCAAAAGATAAAGGAGGCCAGACTTTGCTTCTGGATGTGTTCTCTCACTTCTTCTTCAGCTACTAAGAGAAAGAGCTTATCAGGCGCTTCCACATAGGTCGCTATTCCTCCCCAAAGTAAGAGTAAAACAGAGACAATCCCAATTAAACCTAGGATTGGTAAATGATTTTCAGGAAAATGCTGGAGCAGTTGACTATACTGATAGGCTAGAAACCCTACTAAGACCAGTAAAAACAAGACAAAGTGATCATTGAGCACATATCGAAGATAACCGACACACTCTTTACGAAAAGCCTGCTTTCGCTTTAGAAACAAGTCTTTCATCGGTCCTCCTCTTTGGTCAAAGCCAAATAGATATCGTTTAGACTCGCTTGAGGCATGGCAAAAGCTTCTCTCAGTTCTTGAAGATCCCCTTTAGCTCTCACTTGTCCTTTATGAAGAATGACAAAAGAGTCACACATTTTTTCAGCAGAGTCAAGAACGTGGGTACTCATGAGGATAGACTTGCCTTTTTTCTTTTCAAGATCCAAAAGATGAATCAAGTCCGAAATCGCCAAGGGATCAAGACCAAGGAAAGGTTCATCGACGATAAAGAGACTCGGATCCACGACAAAAGCACAGATAATCATCACCTTCTGCTTCATCCCTTTTGAAAAATGAACTGGAAACCAATCTAACTTCTGATCCAAACGGAACATTTTTAAAAGCGGTTCTACACGTTCAAAAGCTAGATTTTGCTCAATACCATAAGCCATGGCAACCGTTTCGATATGCTCTCTGAGAGTCAATTCCTCGTACAAACTAGGAGTTTCAGGAATGTAACCAATCTGCTGACGATATTCTCGAGGATTAGCACGTAAGGTTAGACCATCGATACTTATTTCTCCACTATAAGGTGTCAACAGACCGATAATCTCATTGATAGTCGTTGATTTACCAGCACCATTGAGACCAATTAAACCGACCAACTGCCCACTCTCGACTGTAAAGGACACATCTTTCAAGACAGGGACATGAACATAGCCACCTGTCAAGTTTTTAATTTCTAACATATTTTCTCCAAATCTGGTATAATGTAGCTATATTATATCAAAATTCAATACAGTAGAGGTAGATTTTATGTCAGATTGCATTTTTTGTAAAATCATCGCAGGAGAAATCCCTGCTTCAAAAGTATATGAGGATGATCAAGTTCTTGCCTTTCTTGATATCTCTCAAGTGACCCCTGGTCACACCTTGGTCGTACCTAAAAAACACTATCGCAATCTTTTGGAAATGGATGCTACAAGCGCTAGCCAACTGTTCGCACAAGTACCAAAGATTGCTCAAAAAGTCATGACAGCTACCAAGGCTGCTGGTATGAATATCATCGCCAACTGCGAGGAAGTAGCTGGACAAACTGTTTTCCATACCCATATCCACCTTGTTCCTCGTTACAGTGCAGATGACGACCTCAAGATTGACTTTATCGCACACGAACCAGACTTCGACAAACTTGCCCAAGTCGCTGAAACTATCAAAAATGCTTAAGGAGTCACTATGAAACTATCAAACTTACTACTTTTTGCAGGCTCTGCAGTCGGTTCCTACCTCCTCGTTAAAAATCGTGAAGCTATCACTGAAGAAGTTTTAGATACTACTGATCGCGTTGAAGCCATTAAGGATGACTTGGATATCATCCAAGATAGCCTGCAAATTATCGACCAACAAAAAGAGCTCATCAAGGAATATCAAAAAGATTTGACCTACAAGTTTAAAGTTCTGGAAAAAGACCTTCAAACGAGACTTGCTGTACTAAAAGAAATGCAGGAAACTGAAGAGAAATAAGGAAAAGAAAAACTCCAACTTTCCTTTATTCCCTTTAAATCCATTTTGGGTTAGCAGATCCTAACAGGACAGGGAGGACATGAAAATGAAACAGTTTTTAAAAGTTCTGACGCGGATCATCCTGATCGTTTGTGGTGCTCTCTGCTTTCTTGCAGCTCTAGCATTTCTACTAGTGGCCAATCTTTTCAAGGCCTCACCGGATGATATTCGAGAAGGAAATGAATCCTTAAGACAAATCTTCATCTCCCTTGACATGCCTCCTGAGAAAGTAGAATCAAATGGAAGCTATCAATACGAGGGTGGAGGTTTAGATTTTTATGTGACATTCTCTGATGAGGTCATCAATAGCCACCCTGTCCTAAAAGAAAGTCCCAACCTCACTAAAAACCGACTCAAAGTCTATGTCTTAAACACAGGAGATATTTCCTACCATTCAGTAGAAGACAACTTATTCAATCATGGTTTATTCCAATTTTTAGAGGAGGAAAGCAGGAAGTATTTCCAAGAAATCGGAAAGAAATCAAATCCTTCTTACTTTATTCTCTCTTGGAAGGAGCCAGAAAGCCAAAAAAAGGGAATCGCATTCTATGAAAAAGCTTTGAACTTGGTGGATATTCAGGATAATTCGGCGATTAAGCACATTGATACCGTCACCATTAAGCCTGGCAAAGAAGCGGAATTCAAGCAACTCATCCAAGATATGGATGCGGCTGGGTTACTCACTCAACGGTCTGAGTAGCAGACTAGTTGGAGAATGATTTCTCCCATGCTAACATTCTAAAGATTGCACGAAAAAGAGCCCGAAGGCTCTTTTTACTTTATGCTTTATTCTCCTTCAAAGGCATCCTTAATATGGTCAAAGAAGCCTTTTTTCTTTGGATTTACTTTCAAATCACCTGCAGCTGCGAATTCTTTCAAGGCTGCTTTTTGGCGGTCATTCAAACCTGTTGGGGTTACAACATTGACGGTCACATATTGGTCACCAAGGGCACCACCACGAAGGCTAGGCGCACCTTTACCACGTAGTCGGAATCGTTTTCCAGTCTGAGTTCCTTCTGGAATGACTAATTCTACATCACCATGAACTGTAGGGATGTCTACTGTATCACCAAGTGCTGCTTGGACAAAGTTGAGGTTTAAATTGTAGAAGATAGTAGTTCCTTCACGTTCAAACTTATCACTAGCTTCAACTGAAACCACCACGTACAAGTCACCGTATGGTCCACCGTTAAATCCTGCTTCACCCTGACCAGCTAGGCGAATCTGTTGACCTGTTTCCACACCAGCAGGGATTTTTACGTGTACGCTATGGGCTTGTTTTTCATGACCAGTTCCATGACAGGTTGTACATGGATCTTTGATTTCTTGACCACGGCCATGACAGACATCACAGGTTACTTGGCGACGCATCATACCGAGTGGTGTTTGGGTGTCCACATTGATCACACCTGAACCATGACAGCGTCCACAAGTAACTGGACTTGTTCCAGGTTTAGCACCAGACCCATTACAAGTACGACAGCTTGCTTCACGATTGTATTTGACTTCCTTTTCTGTACCAAAAATAGCTTCTTCAAAAGTCAAATGAACGCGATACTGGAGGTCGTCACCTTGACGAGGGGCGTTTGGATTACGTGATGCACCGCCACCACCAAAGAAGCTGGAGAAGATATCTTCAAATCCGCCAAAGCCACCTGCTCCGTCGAAGCCTCCGAAACCGCCAGCACCACCAAAGCCACCGTTAGCTCCAGCCGCACCATATTGGTCATAAGCAGCACGTTTCTGTTCATCACTTAAGGTCTCATAAGCTTCTTGAACTTCCTTGTACTTGTCCTCAGCACCAGGCTCCTTGTTGATATCTGGGTGATATTTTTTCGAAAGCTTACGATAAGCCTTTTTGATCTCGTCTGCCGAAGCGTTTTTTGACACCCCCAGACGATCATAAAATTCAGTATTGTTCATACAAGATACCAAGACCGTAAAATTCGACTGAAAAATAGGAAATCTGACGTTGGAGCGATGCTCCTAGACAGATTTATCTTTTTTCCGAGAATTTAGGTCGAGTTCAATTCCTTTCTGTTATATTAAGTAAGAAACTTTGAAACCAGTGTTCAGTTACGAACACCCTTGTTCCTTTCTGTTATTGTTGCGGAACGAAACCACCATTTAGGTCGGATTCAATTCCTTTCTGTTATATTGAGTAAGAAATTTGGGAACCCGTGTTCAGTTACGAACACTCTTTGTTCCTTTCTATAATTTATAAGTAAATCTTTAGAGGCTGTTTTCTATACTCTGCTTTACTTGATTAAACTCTTCATCTGATAGAGTAAATATCAAATCCTCTTCAGCATACTCGTTCTGTTCTTTAAAATAGTTGTCCGTATTCTCTGCCAATCCTAAACCGAAAATCACTTTTCTTGCAAACTCTTGATGTGCAAAACCGATAGCCGTAATGATTTGTTTATCTTGGACAAGAACTTTCGGTTGGAAATTCTCACGTGAAAGAAATTCAAAATAATCAAAGAAGTTTTGCCAAATTCCACCTGTAAATTTCGTGTCGTTCAACAAGCCTGCTTTGGCCAATAAAAGAGGCGCTGAAGAAATGGCTGCAATGAGGATATCCTGCTCATTAAGACTTCTCAAAAACGAGATCAATTTCTCATCTTGTAGAGTAGGACCTATATTTACCATTCCTGGCAAAATCACACAAGAATAATCTTCTATTCGGATTTGATCTAGTGTTTTCGTTGGTTGACAGGGCAAGCCATCTTCAGAGACCACCATCGAATGACCTGAAGCGACATAATCAATTGTGACGTCAAAAGACAGAGCTAAAGTACTCGTTAAAGTGGTTATCTCATAGAGAGAGAAATTAGGATAAATGATACAAAGTACTTTTTTCATACGCAACATCCTCTATTTTACCGAAAAACAGAGGCTGGGTTGCAACCTCTGGATTTCTTCCTATCATTACGACGTTCAAAAACAAAGTCGATTATACTTTGTTTTTGAACTAGTAAGGCGTTTAGGCAAGTCGCCATAGCGATTGCCGTAGAATGACAATCACTTTAGTGATTAGTCATTCTTAACGAGTTAGGCTGAATTGAGTTTCGGATTAAAGGAATCCTAAAATCTCGGAACCTTTCTTTATTTCAGGAGGTTCCGCTAAAACAATCCACTGGATTGTTTTACTTTTCAGTAAACTCTCCGTCTACGACGTCATCGCCTGCGTTTCCTGTTGCTTGTGCGCCTTCTGCTCCTGCTTGAGCTTGTTGGGCTGCTGCGGCTTGTTCGTAGAGTTTAACGGCAAGTCCTTGAGCTTTTTCGTTCAATGCTTCAAGTTTTGCTTTCATTTCGTCCAAGTTGTTGTCTTCTTGGGCTTTCTTAAGCTCATCAAGGGCAGCTTGTGCAGCATCACGTTCTGCATCGAAGCCTTTACCTTCAGTTTCTTTTATTGTCTTTTCAGTCGCAAAGATTGCTTGGTCTACTTCGTTACGAAGGTCAACTTCTTCTTTACGTTTCTTATCTGCTTCAGCGTTAGCTTCTGCATCTTTCATCATGCGATCGATTTCTTCGTCTGTCAAACCTGAGTTAGATTGGATAACAATTGTTTGTTCTTTTTGAGTTCCAAGGTCTTTGGCTTTAACAGATACGATACCGTTCTTATCGATGTCAAATGTAACTTCGATTTGTGGGATACCACGAGGTGCAGCTGGGATATCAGTCAATTGGAAGCGTCCAAGAGTCTTGTTATCTGCTGCCATTGGGCGTTCACCTTGAAGAACGTGGATATCAACGGCTGGTTGGTTGTCTGCTGCAGTTGAGAAGACTTGTGATTTAGATGTTGGAATCGTAGTGTTGCGGTCAATCAATTTTGTGAAGACTCCACCCATTGTTTCGATACCAAGTGACAATGGTGTTACGTCAAGAAGGACAACGTCTTTCACGTCACCAGTGATCACACCACCTTGGATCGCAGCACCCATAGCCACTACTTCGTCAGGGTTCACTGATTTGTTTGGTTCTTTACCAGTTTCAGCTTTAACAGCTTCTACAACGGCAGGGATACGAGTTGAACCACCGACAAGGATAACTTCGTCGATATCTGACAAGCTCAAACCTGCATCTGAAAGAGCTTGACGAACTGGAACTTTTGTACGTTCTACAAGGTCACGAGTCAAATCGTCAAATTTCGCACGAGTCAAGGTCATTTCCAAGTGAAGAGGTCCAGCTTCACCAGCAGTGATAAATGGCAAGCTGATTTGTGTTGAAGTCACACCAGAAAGGTCTTTCTTCGCTTTTTCAGCTGCGTCTTTCAAACGTTGAAGAGCCATCTTGTCTGTTGACAAGTCAATGCCGTTTTCTTTCTTGAATTCTGCTACCAAGTGGTCGATGATTTTTTGGTCAAAGTCGTCACCACCGAGTTTGTTATCCCCTGCAGTTGCCAATACATCAAAGACACCGTCACCCAATTCAAGGATAGATACGTCGAATGTACCTCCACCAAGGTCGAATACCAAGATTTTTTCTTCTTTGTCAGTCTTGTCCAAACCATAAGCAAGAGCTGCTGCAGTTGGTTCGTTGACGATACGTTCTACTTCAAGACCAGCAATTTTACCAGCGTCTTTAGTTGCTTGACGTTGAGCATCGTTAAAGTAAGCTGGAACTGTGATAACTGCTTTAGTTACTTTTTCACCAAGGTATTCTTCAGCATAACCTTTCAAGTATTGAAGAATCATAGCTGAGATTTCTTGTGGAGTGTATTCTTTACCGTTAGCAGAAACTTTTTCAGAAGTACCCATCTTAGATTTGATAGAGATGACTGTATCTGGGTTTGTGACTGCTTGACGTTTTGCAGCGTCACCAACGATGATTTCACCGTTTTTGAAAGACACTACAGATGGAGTTGTGCGGTTACCTTCTGGGTTTGCGATGATTTTTGATTCAGTTCCTTCAAGAACTGCTACTGCTGAGTTTGTTGTACCTAAGTCAATACCGATAATTTTAGACATATGTTTTTCTCCTTAAATTTTATATTCTTTTTTTCTTTTTGATACTCTTCTTAAGTGGCGACGCCGTCAGAGCTTGACTTCGTCAATCTCTTTGACTAAACTTTGAGCCTCAGGTCTCAAAGTTTGCGAAAATACCGCCACGGCGAAGAGTATCGCCTTTGGTTCGCTACGCTCACTATTGGTAAAGCCGAACCGTTTCTTATCTTTCTTTCATAGTTTATTGTCATTTCGGACAAGTTTTCTTTTATGTTACGACACGAGGAGTCGGAACCACAGATTTCTGACTTATTGCCTAGTTATAAACCACTACCATAGCCGGTCTTAGGATGCGGTCATGGAGTTTGTAGCCTTTTTGGAAGACTTGTGCGATGGTATCTGCTGGATGTTCGTCATCTGCTGGAACTGTTTGAATGGCCATGTGGTAGTTATGGTCAAATTCACCATCTGCTGGAATTTCTTCAATTCCTTCTTCTTTCAGAGCATGTACCAAACTTTCTTGGACCATTTCCAATCCCTTCTTCACATCATCTGTCAAACCTTCGACGGCAAGGGCACGTTCAAGGTTATCCAGTGACGGCAAGATTGCTTTTGCCAAATCTTGGCTACGATAGCGTTGCAAGAGTTGACGTTCTTCATTGGCACGGCGCTGAATATTTTGCATTTCTGCATGAGCACGAAGATATTTGTTTTCAAATTCCTCGGCACGTTCATTAGCCAAATCCAATTCCGATTTCTCAGGAGCTGTTTCTTCAGCTGTTTCCACAACTTCCTCTTCTTTTACTTCTTCATTTTTAATATCTTGGGCCATTTTCGCCTCCTTTAATGATTTCAATCTTAATTCACTTCATAGTGATTGCTGCTGAGATAGCGGTAAAAATCCGTCAACTTCATAGTCAAAACTCGATTGACAACATTAAGTTGATTGACCAATTGTTGATAATCCAGATTAACCGGACCTATAATCGCAAGAATTCCAAATCCACGATAGGGAATCAGAAACTTACTGCTAATCACTGCTAGGTCAGCAAGACAAGATTCTTGGCTATCCGCAACTCGGACACTCTGCATCTGGTCGCCAATCAAATTCTCTCGAATTTCCAAAGCAACCTTTTGTGGCTGATCAAAAAACTGATAGGCCGCTAAATTAGCGAAATTCAAAAGATTGACTTTCCCAGAAACTACGATATTTTCATTAAACATTTCTTTGAAGATATGCTCAATAAGATCCATAACGTTATCCGTTGTTGTGAAGTAACGTTGGATAATTTGCGGTATCTCTGTCCGAATCTTATAGTGAATATCCAAAACAGTCTGATCCAGGAAACGTTCTTGAATCATGGTCTTGAGGCGATTTAAATCCTCCTGCAAGAAATTTCTCGGAATCAAAAACTGACTGGTAACTGTTCTAGACTCATCAAGCGTAAAAACAGCAAGAGCTGTATGTTGCCCGAGGACAACAATATCAAAAGCTGTTAGCTTCTGCCTACTTGGTTCTACATCCAGTGCTACAACCGTACAACCACTCAAGTCTGTCAAGATTCTCGTTGCCTCTTGAAGAATATCCTCAAGTTTGAAGAATTCCTGATCAAAGGCTTTTACAATCTCATAAACTTGATTTTCAGCTAAACGGTCGAAGGATAAGGAGTGTTTGACATAGTATTGAAATCCAGCCACACTCGGCATCCGACCACTGGAAGTATGTGCCTTTTCAAGTAAACCTTGCTTTTCTAAAGCAGCCATGTCATTTCGAATGGTAGCACTACTAGAGTTGATAGACTCTTGCAAGGCTTTGGATCCAACAGGTTCGTGCGTTTTGGTAAAGATGTCAATAATCAGATTTAAAATATTCTGCTGACGTTCTGTAACCATCTCGCTACTCCTCTCTGATAGATCTTTTTAGCACTCGACACTTCCAAGTGCTAACTTATGATTCTATTATACACCCTTAGAAAAGAATGTCAAGACAAAAACTCAAAAAATTAGCACTCTTTTACCAAGAGTGCTAAAAATCAGTCTGAGGACCTAGAAAATCATCTTACATTCTCAAGATATTTCTTTTTAAGTCTATAAAAACTATAGATTAGATAGGAAATCATGAGGGCATAAAGGGCAAAAATAAGGAAGAACGATTGAGAGAGACTTTCACGAAACAAGCTCATACAAATAACTAGACCGCCAGAGATAGAAACTGTAGATGTACGAAGTCTAGATTTCACACCATCCCATCTAAGACGATTGTCCATGAAAGATTGATCATTTAAATCTACATCACAAGTTGCTTTTCGAAAAACAGTATAAGAACAATTTTCCACAAATTCCCATCCTCTATTCTTAATTCTTTGTAAATCCACCTCATTTTTTCTAAGGTAGCTAGTATTCCACACACAGTACATCACATCATCTGGTCGGCATTGCTCAAAATAGAAAAAGCCAAAACGATTCGATTTAAATTTCCAACCTTTCAGATGCATCTCATGCAAATAATCTTCAACCTTATCCAAATCAAAAATGGTAAACATTCGAAATTGTACTTTGCTATTCATTGTCTAACCTCCAAAATGGTCTTATTTATCAGATAATTCTCTCCACTTTTGAAACAATCTCCAAAAAATATAAGAAATCTGAATCGCAAAAACGATCAATAAAGTACAGTCTATGATAACAATCAAAAACATTCCCCAACTGAAATAACTTCTTCCACTGAGTAACTTTGAGAAAACCGGTAGTAGAGCTGAAAAGAGAAGAAAAATAGGAATCATCCGCATTATTAAAATGCGCTTGACCATGGCTAACTTCCCGGCCGCGTCATTATAAATTTCAAACTCGGCATCCGACTCAACTCCAGAATAAAGCTTTCTAAAATAGGAAAACCCATTAAAGTTTGTAATATGCTCCCAGCCAAAATCTTTAAACAGTTGTAAATAGGAAGCTCTCTCTGACTTCTTCATAGGATAAAAGTCCAACTGATAAACCACCTGCTCCGGTTGGCACTTTTCAAAAGTATACTTAACCGCAACTACTAAGTTAGAGTAACTTACTTCCTTAAGTTTCCAGCCTTGAGCATGCATTTCTCTGAGATAGAGAGCCTCTCTATCATAATCCGCAATGGTAGCAATTCTATAAACAACTTTCTTTTCCATCAAAGCTCCTCCCGACTATTTCTGTAGAGCCGTTCAATACGTTTGACTTCAATTTCTAAAACTTTCTGACCCAAGTCAGTTATCTGATAAATCTTTCGTTTTTCCTCTTCTCGAACAAAGGAAATCAAACCATCTTTTTCCATCTTTGACAGGGTTCCATACATGGTCCCAGGGCTAATGGAAACCTGTGAATCTGTCATCTCTTTAACCTTTTGAGTAATACCATAGCCATGATTCTCCTTTTGCAGACAGAACAAAATATAAAAACCCGTTTCAGTCATGGGAAGATAAACCCGCCTAATCTTATCTGTTAATTCCATTTCATCAGACCTCCTATTTAGTTCGATATATCGCACCTCGTTATATAAAATATATCACACCTCGATATAAAATGCAAGAAAAAAAAGATCGTCCTCACGGACAATCTTTCTGATTTATCATTAGTAAAGATCTAGGTAATTGTCAATTTCCCATTGTGAAACGAAGGTTGCATAGCTTGCCCATTCAATTCGTTTGGCTTCAAGGAAGCTAGTGTAGATGTGTTCACCTAGAGCTGCTTTAACCACTTCGTCTTCTGTCATGGCCTTCAAAGCGTTGTGAAGAGTTGATGGAAGGTCTGTGATGCCAGCCTCTTTACGCTCTTCTGCAGTCATGATATAGATGTTTTCTTCGATTGGCGCTGGTGCTTCGATTTTGTTTTCAATACCGTGCAAACCAACTTCCAAAAGAACAGCCATTGCGATATATGGATTTGCCATTGGGTCTACTGAGCGCAATTCCAAACGTGTTCCCATACCACGTGTAGCTGGAACGCGGACAAGTGGTGAACGGTTACGACCAGCCCAAGCGATGTAAACAGGTGCTTCATAGCCTGGAACCAAACGTTTGTATGAGTTAACTGTCGGGTTCATGATAGCTGTGTAATTGTAAGCGTGCTTGATCAAACCACCAAGGAAATGATAGGCTGTTTCTGACAATTGCATTCCTTTTGGATCATTTGGATCAAAGAAGGCGTTGTTCCCTTCAGCATCAAACAAGGACATATTGCAGTGCATTCCTGAACCAGCGATACCAAATTTAGGTTTAGCCATAAAGGTTGCATACAAACCATGTTTACGCGCAATTGTCTTTACAACAAGTTTAAAGATTTGAATCTTGTCACAAGCACGAAGAACTTCATCGTACTTAAAGTCAATCTCATGTTGACCTACGGCAACTTCGTGGTGACTGGCTTCTACTTCAAATCCCATTTTAGTCAAGACATTTACAATCTCACGACGGGTATTATCAGCAAGGTCTGTAGGCGCCAAATCAAAGTAACCACCCTTGTCATTCACCTCAAGAGTTGGGTCTCCATTTTCATCAAGCTTGAATAGGAAGAATTCTGGTTCCGGACCAAGGTTGAATGATTTGAATCCAACTTTCTCCATGTGATGAAGAGCTCGTTTAAGATTGCTTCGAGGATCTCCAGCAAATGGCTCTCCTTCTGTTGTATAGACATCACAGATTAATCCTGCGACACTACCGTTCTCATCTCCCCAAGGGAAGACAGTCCATGTGTCCAGATCAGGGTACAAGTACATATCTGATTCATTGATACGAACAAACCCTTCAATAGAAGATCCATCAAACATAGCCTTGTTTGACAAGACCTTGTCTAGTTGTTCATCTGTAGCAGGAATTTCGACGTTTTTCATTGTTCCCAAAATATCTGAAAACATGAGACGGATAAAGGTTACATTTTTTTCCTTAACTTCACGACGAATATCTGCAGCTGTGATTGGCATGGTTTTTCTCCTTATATATGACGACTTGCGGTTGCCTAACCGCGACCAAAAGGTGATTGTTGAGAAGCAAAGCGACTTTGTTGAAGAACTTCATTCCGAAGGGCCCGACGAACCTCAGTTTGACTAACTGGTTTCTTGGCTTTCGCCTCACGTTCGGCATATTTTTTCTTGATAGCAGCAATGTTCAGACCTTCAGAGATATAGTCCTTAATCTCAAGCAACCGATCCATATCATTTAAAGAATACATCCGGCGATTACCTTCGTTTCTATCAGGCTTTATCAACTCCTGGTCTTCATAGTAACGAATTTGGCGTGCCGAAAGATCGGTCAGTTTCATAACACTACCAATAGGAAAAACTGCCATATTGCGACGAAATTCTTTTTCCTTCATGTACACTTCCTTCTTTCTGTCTATTATAGTCTAAAAAACTTCAATCGTCAATCAATAATGTTATATCTTGTGACATTATTTTGTTTTTTTCAGTAAAATGCTCCGTAAACGATCAATATCGTAATTTACAAGAATTGCTACAAAAACACCCATAAATGTTTCAAAAACTCGGGCAAATACGTACAAAACAGTCTCACCATTTGGAATTGATAAGGTAATAATCAACATAGCAGCAACTCCACCGATAACACCTGCTTTATTGTTCATGGCAACATTTGTCATAATGGTTAACATGGTACAAATTGGAACAACAAGGAGGGTTACCCAGAAGGCGCCGTGAAAAAGATTATTTAAGAGAAAGAAAATCAGGGCATAAAAACCACCGATACTATTTCCGAGAATACGAGAAGTACCAAAATGAACACTCTTGTCAAAGTCTTCTCTTAAACTAAAAACTGCAGTCAAGGCTCCAATCTGAAGTCCTTTCCAACCAAAAAAACCAAAAATCATGAGAACTAAAAAAACAGCGATCCCTGTCTTGAAAGTTCGCATCCCTAACTTAAACTTGGATTTGTCAAATCTATACTTTTTAAAATAACTCATCATTTCAACTTTCTATTTCCATTTTACCATAAATTTACCTATTTTTGAGAAGGGGATGCAATAAACTGATGGAAATAGAAAAGAGAAGGAACTTAATCCTTCTCTATCTGATGATTCCACACTCTCTTTTTAGAACAAATACATGAAAACTAAAGTCAAGAGACTAGCGAGCAAGCCCACTCCCCAGAAGAAGAAGTCGACCTTCCACTCACTCCAAGCTTGGCCTTTCCCAGAAAAGCCCCCCAACTCAAAATGATGGTGAACTGGTGTCATACGGAAGATACGTTTTCCTCCAGTCAACTTAAAGTAGGTGACTTGCATCATAACAGATGTTGTTTCAAAGACATACACTAGACCAATCAAAAGCAGAGTCCATTCTTGGTGCAGTGCCATGGAAATAGCCGCCAACATCCCTCCAAGGGCTAGGCTACCTACATCTCCCATGAAAACTTTGGCAGGCTTGTGGTTAAAGGCAAAGAAGCCAAGAAGACCACCAATCATAGCTACAATCACTAGTAAGATATCGAGCTGATTTTGCACATAGGCAATCACTCCATAGGCAGATAGGCTAATCACCACAGAAATACTTGCCAAGCCATCGATTCCGTCAGTCAGGTTAACTGCGTTTGAAAAACCAACTAACCAGAAGAGGGCAAAGAGAATATACAGAACTCCTAAATGCAAGGGATAACCAAATACATTTAAGACATCCCCTCCTCTTTCATAAAAGAGATAGAAGATAACTCCTCCTACTAATTGAAGCAGGAGCTTTTGTTTAGGATTGAGTCCTTCATTGATTTTACGAAAAACCTTGAGGAAATCATCTAAGAAGCCAACCAAACCATACAAAACGAGAATAAAGAGGATCATTCCGACATTGTTGGTTAGTTGATTAGTCAAAAGTGCAAGAACTAAACTAACTAAAACGCTTGTTACGAGGAAGACTATTCCTCCCATTGTTGGCGTCCCAGCTTTTGCTTGGTGCTGTTTAACATCCTCATGCATCTGTTGACCAGTAATTTGTGCTTTACGGTAAAAACGGATAAAAGCTGGAATTCCTACCACTGTAAGAACAAAAGTAAGGATCCCAGGAAAGATAGAAACTAGCATTCTAATCTCCTAATGTTATTTTTATTTTCTGTAAATCTTTTAAAGCTGTATTAGAACGAACACTTTGTTTTTTAACAATTTCTCCTGTACCTTCAAATTCAACTTCAAGATTCAACCATTTGGCAAAGGTTTCAACATTTTTCTTAGACCAGCCATATAAGTCAGGCATCTCTTCTACCTTGTCTGAAAGGAGTAAGATTTGCTCATTAGCGTCTAGATTTGTTCCTTCTGCCACTGAACTGTCCTTGATTTTTGTTCCTGAACCGATAACGATTGGTTGAACAAGATTGCGTCTCAGTTCCTCTGCCATATCTCCCGGACTATAGTCCTTGGTCGCTGGCATTGCATAACTAGTTGTTGTTGTAACTTGATCCAGATTTTTAGCTGTAGACTGAAGATTAAGAGATTCTTTCATGGCAGAAGCTCGTTCAAGAATAGGATTAGCAAACTCTCCAAACCAAGGGTTAGAAAAGTGTTCTGGTTGTTGAACTGTCACGTAAAGAATAAAATCAGGATTTTCAGAAGGATGCATGGTTACTACAGAAAAGATATAATTGGTTTTCCCAACTAAATATCCTCCGTTTTGCTCATCGGCAATTTGAGCTGTTCCAGATTTTACAGAAACAGTCTGACCAGGTACAGTAACGATTGGTTTACCGGTAAGTTGATTGTACATTGTACCATAAACAGGATCTGTACCAACCAAAATCATATTTTCTCGAGTCAGACTAGCCGCTTCTTTTGATACAGGATTCCCTACAACCTCCCTTTGTGATTTACGAGCAGTTTGATCATTTGGATCATAGAGGGCACTAATAAACTTCGGTTCTAGCATAACCCCATCATTTGCAATTGCTGTGAAAGCACGAAGCATCTGAGTGTGGGTAACAGAGATACCTTGACCAAAAGCACTCATGGCAATATTGACAATATTGTCCTCAGGCAATTGTCCACCATACTCATTACTCATCCCAAATCTTGTTGGAATTCCGAATTTGAAACGATTGAGATAATCCAACCAAGTTGCATCTCCCATCTTTTGTTGGAGCAAGGTCATACCCACATTACTTGAGTGAGCAAAACCTTGCAAGTATGTCATTATACTCCCAGCTGATAAGCCAGCATTAACATCCCAGTCCCTGATAGTCGCATCAGCTATCTTCAATTCACTACTATTAAAGTATTCTCCACCAGGGAAGGTGTTGTTATCTATAGCTGCTGCTAAGGTCATGACCTTCATGGTTGATCCTGGTTCATAGTTACTTTGATACAGAAGATCACGCCAGACAAAGTCCTCTGTAATCCCTTCTTTGGTATCAGCATCAAAGGTTGGTCTTTGAGTTGTAGCGAGAATCTCTCCCGTCTTGGCACTGACTAAGGTTGCATTCATATACTTGCCTTTTAGTTTTTCTTGGAAGGCATCCATTTGACTTTCCATGAATGATTGTAAAGGACTAGATAGGGTCGTATAGACGTCTTTCCCGTTTACAGTCTGTCGGGTAACTTGCTCCGTACCTGGAACAATATTACCTAAGCGGTCTTTTTCATAGGTAATGATACCATCTGTTCCCGCTAACAAGCTATTCAAGGAACTCTCGACACCAGACGTCCCAATGAGACTCTTTGAACCATCCTCATTTTCATGCAACTGCGCTAGTCCGATGAAAGATGAAGCAAATTTCCCATTAGGATAGCTTCGATTTGGGCTTGTTGTAAAATCAACTCCCTGAACCTTAGCTGTTTCCAAATCCTTTTTTATGGACATCATATTGGCATAGGTAATACCATTTCCCTTTACACCAAAGGAAACTTGCTTAAGATTAGGTTGAGAAAGTTGTTCCTTGACGTAGGACTCATCCATATCTAGATATTTATGGAAGACTTCTGCAACCTTGCTATACTGAGACTCCTCTACATAGAGAATTTTCCCATTTGCAGATTTATATTCCTTATCGATAATCGCATAAATGTTGTAGGATGTTGCATCCTCAGCGATTGGTGTACCATTACGGTCATAGATAGTTCCTCGTTTTGCCGGAACTGTCCGAGTCGTTTGATGGACCTTGCTCGCTTCTTTAACTAAATTTACACCAAATTTTGAGCCTGTACCAATAATTACCGCAAAGTTAACCAAAAAAACAGCAAAGAGAAAGACGGCCAAGAGACTGAGGCTCTTCCCAACTCGTCTGCGGTTTTCAAGGGGAGTTTTGCGATTCTTAATGGCAAAGTGTACTATTTTTTCTTTCCAGGTTTTCATATACTACTCCGCCGATCGGATATTTTCATTATTTAATTGCAAGTCTTGCGAGTTTGCAATTCCGGTCAAACGTTCTGATCGGATTAATTCATTAACTTCTTGTTTAGCATCATCCAGCTCTGTCTTTTTCTCTTCAATCTGTGTGTTAACAGTTGTCAAATCATTCTGGACCTGCAAAAGTTTAGTCTGCATATAGACTACACTGATTGCCAAGACAAGGGCTGTGATGGCAATTGAAAGGTAAAAGGCCTTTTCAACAC
This sequence comes from Streptococcus sp. 27098_8_69, assembly GCF_041432445.1. Taxonomy (NCBI): domain Bacteria; kingdom Bacillati; phylum Bacillota; class Bacilli; order Lactobacillales; family Streptococcaceae; genus Streptococcus; species Streptococcus sp. 27098_8_69. Next base: position 17,179 of record NZ_JAPVZO010000035.1, read on the forward strand.
GTGAAAATTTTTTTATACGAGCTTGCAGTAATTGGCTCGTTGTTCCTCTTTTGTCTACCATTTTATCCCCTTACTTGTGAATTTTTCGAGCTACTCGTAGCTTGGCTGAGTGGGAACGATTATTGGCCTCCAACTCCTCCTTGCTTGGTAGAATCGGTTTGCGAGAGACTAATTCCATCTTAGGCTTGAGATCATCCGGGATGAATGGCAAGCCTTTTGGAACCTCTACCGTCGAAGCTTCCTTGAACAATTGCTTGGTCAAGCGATCTTCCAGCGAATGAAAGGTAATGACTGAGATTCTTCCGTCCACTGCTAGTAATTCCATAGCTTGTTGGATGGACTCATCTGCAGCTCCTAATTCATCATTGACCTCAATACGGATGGCTTGGAAAATTTGCTTAGCTGGGTGACCTTTTTTCTTGAGTTCCTTGGCAGGCTTAGCAGACTTGATAATCTCGGCCAATTCTGTCGTTGTCTCAATCGGTTTCAACTCACGCGCCTGTTCAATCTTTCGAGCAATCTGCTTAGAAAACTTATCTTCTCCATATTTGAAAAAGATTCGTACCAAGTCATGATAGTCATAGTGATTGACAACCTCATAAGCGGTCAAACTAGCTTCTTGGTTCATCCGCATATCCAGTGGCGCATCCTTTTTATAAGAAAAACCACGCTCACGCTGATCCAACTGCGGACTAGAAACTCCCAAGTCATAACAAATACCATCAATCTCTTCTACACCTGCTTCCTGCAAACGTAGCTGCAAATGACGGAAGTTGTCCTTGATAAAGGTGACCATTCCTTTTTCGATATAAGGCGCCAGACGTTTTTGCGCATTATCAATGGCATTCTGGTCCTGGTCAAAGGCATAGAGATGCCCCTTTTCACTTAGTTTACTTAATAAATACTCGCTATGGCCCGCTCCACCCAAGGTCGCATCAACGTAAACACCATCAGGTTTTACATCAAGCATATCAATGGTTTCATGGAGCATGACCGTTACATGATGAAATTCTCTAGTCATATCTTATCTATTTTACCACAATTCTGATTAGCTTGCACTCGCTAAAGCAAAAACCTTTCCTTGTTACTTTATCA
>NZ_JAPVZO010000036.1:0-17393 GCF_041432445.1 Streptococcus sp. 27098_8_69
TTGCTTTGTCAACACCTTTTTTTAAATTTTTTTAGAAGTCTTGTAATGTTGCCTTCAGCTCTCTGAGAAGGGCTTTGCGGCCTTTAAATCGTTCGTCTGCCAAAAGTTTCGGATAATATTTTTTCTTACAATAATTGTTTTTTATGAAACACATATCATTTTTTGAAAACATTTCTTCATATTATTCCAGTAACTGTTGCATTCTTGTTTTCAGAAAATTTGAATCATTTCCTCTAAGAGAGCATTGACATAGGTAAACTTGTATTTTATTTTCTATATATCGAAATCTTTGATTTAAATTTGAGTTCCCTCAACTTTTTATAAAAAAACAGAGAAAACTTGTGCTTCCTCTGCTTATAGTATTTTAGATAATTAATTTTCTTCGCTCATTTTTGATTTTACTTCATCATAAGATAGTGCATGTGATTCCTCTTCTACTGTTTCAGGCATCTTTCCTGTTTCGTATAGAGATTTAATTTGTGTACTATCCAATGTTTCGTATTTCAATAATGCTTCTGCAATCAGCTTGTGAGTTTCACGATTTGACTGGATAATTTCAGCAGCTTTGTTTCGTGCTTCATTCAACAATGAACGAACTTCTTCGTCAATTTCATAAGCTGTTTGTTCTGAAATTGATTTTTGAGGGCTTTGTACACCAAACATGGCATGATTTCCTTCATATTGTACTGGACCAAGTTTTTCACTCATACCATACTCTGTAACCATTGCACGCGCCATCTGAGTAGCTTGTTCGAAGTCATTAGATGCTCCAGTTGTTTGGACGTTAAAGATAATCTCTTCAGCTACACGTCCACCCATTAAGCCAGCTAATTGTTCTTTCATATCTTCTTTAGATAGAAGCATTTGGTCTTCCTTAGGAAGTGCAATCATATATCCGCCTGCACGTCCACGTGGTACTATGGTAACTTTATGAACAACACGGGCATTTGACAATACTAGACCGACAATGGTGTGTCCTGCCTCATGGTAGGCAACCAATTCACGTTCTTTTTGTGAAACTGTCTTGTCTTTCTTAGATGGTCCAGCGATAACACGATCTTCAGCTTCATCAATATCAGAAGCATCAATCACTGATTTATTACGACGAGCTGCAACTAAGGCTGCTTCATTCAATACATTTTCCAAATCGGCACCAACAAAACCTGGAGTTTGTTGTGCTACCAATTTCAAATCTACATCTTCAGCTAAAGGTTTATTTCTAGCATGGACTTTCAAAATTGCTTCGCGTCCCTTAACATCTGGACGACCAACCAATACTTTTCTATCAAAACGACCTGGACGAAGAAGAGCTGGATCTAGAACATCTGAACGGTTGGTTGCCGCAATAACAATGATTCCTTCATTTCCTTCAAAACCATCCATTTCAATCAAGAGTTGGTTTAGGGTTTGTTCACGTTCGTCATTACCTCCACCTAAACCGACACCACGTTGGCGACCAACGGCATCAATTTCATCAATGAAAATAATAGCTGGTGCTGCTTTTTTTGCGTCCTCAAAGAGAGAACGTACACGGCTCGCACCGACACCGACGAACATTTCTACAAAGTCAGAACCTGAAATACTAAAGAATGGTACACCAGCTTCTCCTGCGACTGCTTTGGCAAGTAATGTTTTACCAGTTCCCGGAGGTCCTTCTAAAAGAACACCAGCTGGGATTCGAGCACCTAATTTTGTAAATCGTTTTGGATCTTTTAAGAATTCAACAACTTCAACAAGTTCTTGTTTCTCTTCTTCTGCGCCTGCGACATCTGAAAAGCGAACTTTAATATCCTCTTTGTTAGCAGCCTTAGCTTTACTACGTCCAAAGCTCATTGGATTACGTCCGCTATTTCCGCCCATATTTCCCATCATAGAGAAGAGGAAGAAGAATAAGATAGCAAATGGTACTACTGAAACCAGGATGTTAATCCACATACCACTTGAGCTTTCGTGTTTCACTTCAATTTGTGTTTGATGTTCACTTGCTAGCTTTTGCAAATCCGCTACAGTTGTATCTGATGGGAGGACAATACTTGTAAATTTCTCTACTTTTGTAGCAGAGGGTGTAAAAAATTGAATTCCCGTTTCCTGTTTCTCTGTCTTAGCAGTTTTGTAGACACCATACACTTCAATAACACTACCACTTGGTTGGTAGGTCATTTCTTTTACATTGTCGTTAGTGATTTCCTGAACCAATTCTGAGTACTTAATTTGTTGACTATGACCAGCGGATCTGCCAGCAAAAAAGTACTGGAATCCTGTCACTAGCAAGAAAATCATCAACAAATAAAGAAATGGATTTTTTATGAAACCATTATTTTGTTTTTGCATTCAAACACTTACCCTTCTATTTTGAGTAAACTTCCTCTTTCAATACACCTACATAAGGAAGGTTACGATAGTTTTCATTATAGTCTAAACCGTAGCCTACAACAAATTCATTTGGAATTGTAAAACATGTATAATCTGCTTCGATTTCTACTGTACGACCTTCTGGTTTATCAAGCATGGTGACAATCTTAACAGAAGCTGCTTCTCTTGCAGTAAACATTTCTCTCAAACTCTTCAAGGTTTGACCAGTATCAATGATATCTTCTACAAAGACAACATGTCGACCTTTAATATCTTGAGTCACGTCTTGTTTAATATTAATGACACCACTACTTACAGTCCCACCATGATAGCTAGAGACCATCATAAAGTCCATTTCAAGATGTGTATCAATATATTTCACCAATTCTGCCATAAAAGGAATAGAACCTTTTAGAATTCCAACTAAAATCGGATTTTTTTCCTCATAATCTTTTGTCAACTGAGCACCCAATTTTTTAGCTGCTTCTGTAATTTCATCTTGTGAAATCAAAATTTTCTTGATATCTTTTTCTAACATGATTTTACCTATCTATTTTTTCTATATAAAGTACAGTGTTCATTATATCATTTTTCATTTTTTTACTCAAATCACTGATTTCAATTCCTAAAACTGAACAAATTTTTCCAAATTGCTCAATGATAATAGCTTTTTCTCGTTTTTCTTTAGGAATTTTTAAATCAATAAAAAGTCGTCTTAGTTTTTTACGATGACCATTTTTTATCAAATAATCACCAGGCTGTCGATGCCGTAAAATCAACGATGTTTCACGAGAAACATTCATCTTTTGAACATTTTCCCCTTTTAGAGGGATTCCAAATGAAAATAAATAACCTTCATAATGGACTTGATTTTGATAGTTTAACACACACTCACTACTTTTTTCATCAGACTTTGGTCTGATTTTACAAATTCGAAAGTGCTGGTATTCTTTTACAAGTTCATAACCATTTTTTATACAATGGCGATATTGACTCTTAGTTTTTAAAATATGATGAATTTCTTGAAATTGTTCTCTTGTTACATTTAAATCAGCAAAACAACTAAGGTATTGTTGTAGTAAAACTCGCTGTGTTGCTTCACTAAAAGATAAAAACTGAGTTAAATCTTCCACATTGACTGTTTGAGATAATTCAGTCAGAGCAATTTGATAGTCAGATACTTCTTTTCCAAACTCTAAAAACGCTCTCTTTAGCTGAATATTTTCTTTTTCCAGTTGTGGTAAGTAAATATTACGAACTCGATTGCGAAAATAATGATTTTCTTTATTCGTCCTATCTTCAAAATGCTCAACTTCAGGAAAATCCCTCTTATAAAAAGACAGCAAAGGACGAATTAATTCTCCCTTATCAAACTCTTGTCTTTCTCTAATAGCTGATAAGTGTTGTAGTCTAACACCTCTAATCAATCGCATAAAAATCGTTTCAGCCTGATCATCTGCATGATGAGCTGTTACAAGGGCTGTAGAGGAAGTTCTCCCCATCACTTCTCTAAAAAAATCATAGCGAAATTGACGAGCGTTTGCTTCTGAAAAATCTCCAGTAAAATGAGCTACGTAAATTGGAACTCCAACTTGTTCAGCTAGTTTTCTTAATTCATATTCTTCATTATCCGATTCTAATCGTTGTTTATGGTTTACATGAGCTAAAAATAATTCAATCCCGAGTTCTTCTTGATAGGTTACTAGGAGGTGAAAGAGAAACATCGAATCCAATCCACCAGACAAGGCTAGTACAACTCGTGAATGATCTTTAAAATAACCTTTTTCTAGAAAATGATTTAAAAAATCTTGGTCTCTCATTTTAGGACCTCATAGACATCCTTAGCAATTTTAGAAATGGTATCATAATCAGAATTTTTGGTAAAGATTGAAATGATGAAAGGAGAATCTGTATAGACTATTCCTACATCGTGTTTAAATTCATCTGCATCCCCAATTTTATGGGCTACCTTAGCAGAAATATTCTTAGCAATCCTCTGATTATCAAAAGCTGTTTGCGATAGAGATTCTAAAACAAAACCATTCTGATTATAAATAGATTCCATAACTTGACCAGCCATTCTAGCTGAAGCCAACTTATCTGTCACATCCCACTCTTCACCTGCGATAGTAGCCATTTCTTTTTTAAAAGCTTCATCTGATTTATTCGTAATATAATAAGCAAGAATATTATGAGCTACATTGTCAGATTCTTTCGCTGTCTTTGTAATTAAATCTTTGAGAGTGTACTCTTTATCGTCCGCTGTTTTAGGGAGGCTTCCACTTCCTTCGGGTTTATAAGAACCAGGGAAATCATTTACTTCAGAAACGTACTTCAATTTCGTGTCAAGTTGGTAATCACCTTGATTGATTTTTTCTTGAACATAATAAAGATAAGGCAATTTCATAACACTAGCAGAGTACATTTTTTGATCTTCGTTAATCCCAGCTTCCTTACCCGTGCTCAATTGTTTAACATAAATAGAAAACTGTTCATTTTGATAATTCGCAGATAACAACTCTTGTACTTTCTGGATACGATTGTCATCGTTGGAAATGTAATCCGTCGAAACCCAACCAATTTGTTTGATATGTAAGAATTCACGACCTTCAGCAAAAATAGACATATCTACTTCAACCTCTTGATAAGCTGCTAAAGTAGACTTTAATTCTTGTTGATCATAAGGACTATTATAAACGACAAATCCTGGTTCTAACCATACTCGTTTAGAAAAATCGTTGACAATTGAACTATCGTATAAAAGCCGTTTATCAGCCATCACAAATTGATTATTTGACAATTTAAAGACAGGCTGTCCTTGTTTATTTAATCTCCATTCTAAAACAGATAATTTTGTATCTGCATTGACTTTTCCTGATTCTTTAATCAAATCTTCTGTAGAATAAACTGACGTTTCACCATAAAATTTTGGAGATTCTATAACATCTTGATAGTAAAAATGATACGAAGCGTGGGTTAAGGAATAAACTTCTTGGTTTGGAATGATAACTGGATTCTCAGTGCTTACTACTTGTACACTTTTAAAAAAAATAGGAAGTAGTAATATCACTAAAAATTTACGCATTCTTTTTTTCCTCTTCTTCCTGTAGCCGTAACAGATGATTTTTTTGAGCTAACTCTTCTAATTTTTCATCTGATTGACTTAAAAACTTTTCTACAATATCTAATAAATTTTCCATTTTACATTACCTAGGAAGCAAGTCCGGGATGGTGTATACTTCCTCCCATGATTTTGAATAATAATATTTAGCACGCAAATATTTAGCTGCGTAAGTTTCGTCCTTTAGTTTTGTTGCAAGATTTGATTCTTTATCTTTTTCATCGCTCAATTCTTGATACTGCTTTTTCAAATCAGCTAACTGTTGGCGACGTTCGAGTAGTTGCTGATAACTTTGAGTCAAATTATAGGTTGGTAAGATGAACAACAACATAATCAAAATCAACACCCAACCCATAAAACGATTTCGTCTTTGTCGTTCTTCCATCAAGTATTTACGACGCTGATGTTCATTTTGAATAAAGGAATTATTCATTTGGACTATTTTTTTATACATCGTTTTCTACCCTTGTTTCACTGATAATTTCATACATACCTGCAGCATCTTCTTTTTTAGTGCTATCTTTCATTTCTAACACTTTTACGAGCAACAATTTATTTCCAAAACGAATTTCAACTTGGTCATTGATTTTTAAATCTGTAGAGCTCTTAGCAAGAATACCATTTACCTTGATACGTCCCTTATCTGCAACTTCCTTAGCCACTGTACGGCGCTTAATAATTCTTGATACTTTTAAATATTTATCTAATCTCATCTTTATTACCTCAAATTATTATTGTACCATTTTTATCCATTTTATAGAAGAAAAATGTCATACCTAATTCGACTCTTTTGAATCTTTTATGTTTGCTAATGATTCTCCAAAAGTTAAAAGCCCTTCTAAAATCTCATAATCCTTTTTATTACGAATATCAAAAACAACTTCGATTAAACCTTGATTTTCTGAAATATTAGCCTTCAAACTTGTCTGAGAAAGAGCCTGGAAATAATCTTGTGTTAAAAATAATTGTTGCGAAATTTTTTCAAATTGAACGATAAGTTTATTATTTTTTCTTTCAACTCGATTAACAAATACTTTATCAAGATATGCTTTAGCTAATCCAATTTCTAAAAGATAAGCAACCACATCTGGATATTCTCCAAAACGATCGATCAACTCATCTTGTAATTCTTCATAGTTGACACGATTGTCAATCTGACGAATTCTCTTGTAAATCTCAATTTTATGTCTTTCATCCGATATATAATCATCTGGGAGATAGGCATCGATTTGTAGGAGTAACTCAGCATTTCCTTTTTCACGTTTTTTGTCAGTTCCATTTTTCTTAGCTATTGCTTCTTCTAACAACTGAGAGTACAACTCAAAACCAACAGAATCAATAAAACCAGACTGAGAGCTTCCTAAAAGATTTCCAGCTCCACGAATGGATAAATCACGCATAGCAATTTTAAAACCAGAACCCAGTTCAGTAAAACCTTTGATAGCTTCTAATCTCTTCTCAGAAACTTCTGTCAAAGTTTTATCTGGACGATACATGAGATAAGCATAAGCAATTCGATTACTACGACCAACACGACCTCTTAATTGATACAAGGTTGACAAGCCCATATGATCTGCATTTTCTATAAACAAGGTATTAGCATTTGGAATGTCTACACCTGTTTCAATGATTGTTGTAGTCACTAAAATATCATATTGTCCTTCAATGAAATCAAGAAGTGTATTTTCTAAGCGAATTTCACTCATTTGACCATGGACAAATCCAATAGAAGCTTCTGGAATCAGTTCTTGTAACTCTGAAACCTTCTTTTCAATAGTGTCAACTTTGTTGTAAAGATAGTAAACTTGACCACCACGATCCATTTCTCTCAATACAGCATCACGAATGACACGATCATTCTGTTCAAGGACATAGGTTTGTACAGGATATCGATTGGTTGGAGGAGTTTCGATGACTGATAAATCTCGGATACCTAGCATAGACATATGAAGAGTTCGAGGAATTGGTGTAGCTGTCAAGGTTAAGACATCAACCTTCTTTTTTAATTCCTTCAAAGCTTCCTTATGCTTAACACCAAAACGTTGCTCTTCATCAATAATCATCAACCCCAAATCAGCAAACTCAACATCTTTAGACAAGACTCTATGGGTCCCTATCAAGATGTCTACTTGACCTTTTTTTAATTTCTCAAGTGTTTCAGTCTGTTCTTTTTTACTTCTGAAACGACTCAAAACATCTACGTTGACAGCAAATTGTTCAAATCTTTCCTTAAAATTACTGTAATGTTGCTGAGCAAGAACGGTTGTTGGCACTAAAACGACAACCTGTTTATGATCATTGACAGCCTTAAATGCAGCTCGCATGGCAACTTCTGTCTTACCAAAACCAACATCTCCAACTAATAGTCGGTCCATCGGTTGAGGAGCCTGCATATCTTTTTTTATTTCTTCGATACTTCGAAGTTGGTCCTCAGTCTCTACATATGGGAAAGCTTCGTCAAAAGCGTTTTGGTCTTCATCATCTTTTGAAAATGCAAAACCTTTAAGTTGACTTCTCTCTGCATATAACTTAATTAAATCATCTGCAATATCTTCAACTTGACTCTTTACTTTTTGCTTCGCTTTTTTAAAACGTCCATCATTTAGTTTATTTAACTTTGGAGCTTTTCCATCACTTGAAACATATTTAGATAAGGTTTGAATTTGTTCTACAGGAATAGAAATACGATCACCATTTTGATATAGGACACTTACGTAGTCTCGATGAATTCCTTTGATTTCAATCGTTTCAATCCCTAAATATTGACCAATACCATGGATTTGATGAACAACATAGTCTCCTTTTTGGAGTTCATTATAATCCTTTAATCGTTCAGCGTTACTGATATTTTGTCTTCGATACTTGCGTTTAATCTTCTTTTTAAAAATTTCATATTCAGTAATAAATACAAGATTCTCATCTACAAAATGAAACCCATGTCGCAGATTTCCTTCAATAAGATTGACAGTTCCTTTACAGATTTCACTTTCATTACTATTATCAACTTTAATATCGTATTCATCAAGAATCATTGACAGTTTCTTTAGTTCAGTTTTGCTACTTGATTGAAGAACAATCGTATACTTTAATTTTTTGTAACGTTCAATTTCTTCTTTCAGAAAAGAAAACTGATTAAAGAACTCTTGCATAGGATATTGATTGAACTGGTACAGATTATTAAATTTCAAATTTCCAAGCCCTTTTTGAAAATTTGAAAAGAAAGTCGCTGGTACATATTTTTTAAACTGACTTTCTACATCAGCAAAATATTGTAAATTTGACACTGATTTACTATTATGTAAATCATCTGTAAAGTAGCTAGCTGTTTCCTTATCAAAAGCATCGTACTGGTTCATGATTTTTTGAAAATCATCAAATATAACAGGAACTTGATTCAAATAGTCCATCAAGGTCCACTGTTTTTTATAAAATACAGACAAAAACTTGCGAATATCCGCATGAAGAACTTGCTCTTTCGTAAAACTAAAAACTTCTTCTAGGTAAGACTTTAAAGTTGGAGAAAGTGCCTTATCAATCTCATGTTCTAAAAATTTCTGACCACGATGATAATCTTCATTCGTTAACAAAATATCACTAGCTGGATAGATTAGTACTTGAGTTTGACTATCTTTTGATAATTGAGTTTCAGTATCAAATTCTCTAATGCCATCAATCTCATCACCGAAAAATTCAATCCTATAAGGACATATTTGTGAAGTTTCAAATATATCTAGAATATCTCCACGAAGGCTAAATTCTCCCTGACTTTGAACTTGTGTAACTTTCTTATAACCAAGAGAAATCAAGTGATTTTTTAATTCTCTTTGTTCGCATTCTTGCCCCACTTGAAGTTCTAAGATACTATCATCAAAAACTTGAGGATTCGGCAAGAATACTCGACTAGCTGCGACGTTACAAACTAAAATCCCTCTTTGAGACTCATTTCTTAGAAAACGCAAAGCTTCAACCCGAGAAAAAATCTTTTCCTGAGATGATACCAAAAATTCAACCATTGGTGAATCATCTACTAGAAATGGATAAACCAGATCCGAACCTAATATGGAGATTAGATCATTAATCAGACGCTCAGCCTCTCCATATGTGGAAGTCATCACGAAAACCTTATCCTGACTCTTCAGACTACTAGCAATCGCTAACGATTTTGCTGAGCCAGAAAGACCTAGTAATAATTGTCTTTGTTTCTGTGGTAAGTTCTCATGACAAGATAGAATTTGTTTATTCTCTAAAAAGAAATCGATTAATGCCATTTCCTTACCCATTATATTTCTGCATCGTTTTTTCAAAGTTTTTCTCTTGTAAATAATAATTTACAGCATCGTCAACCTTGTCAATAGACTGTAAAATACCAATATAATCTTCTTGATCAAACTTACTCAAAACATGGTTAACAACAGACATTCCTTTTTTAGGTCTTCCAATGCCAATCTTTACACGATTGAAAACCTGTGTACCGATATGTTGAATAATCGACTTAATTCCATTATGACCACCAGCTGATCCTTTAGCACGAAGACGAATTTTTCTGACTTCCATGTCAAGATCATCGTAAATAATCAGTAAATCTTCAATATCTAAACCATAGTAGGTTAACAATGCATGAACAGCTTTTCCACTTTCATTCATAAAAGTCGTCGGTTTCACCAGATAAATTTTTTCACCGTTAAGAAAAAATGAAGCTAGTTCAGCTTGGAATATCTTATCGTGTGTAAAGGTAACATTTTGTTTTTTGGCTAGTTGGTCAATCAGCATAAAGCCAACATTATGTTTAGTTTCAAAATATTTATCTCCTGGATTTCCCAATCCTACAAGTAATTTTGTCATTTATATTTCCTTTCAAAAGTCAAAAGGGTTGGAATTTTTTTCCAACCTAATTGACATTATTTTAAATATTGATTAAACGTTAAAGCGGAATTCCATAATATCGCCATCTTGCACGACATATTCTTTTCCTTCTTCACGCAAACGTCCAGCTTCTTTTACAGCCTTTTCAGAGCCGTATTTTACCAAATCGTCATAAGACATGGTCACTGCACGAATAAAGCCTTTTTCAAAGTCTGAGTGGATAATACCAGCTGCTTGAGGAGCCTTCATACCACGTTTAAAGGTCCAAGCGCGAACCTCTTTTTCACCAGCTGTGAAGTAAGTTCCAAGCCCAAGCAAGTGATAAGCTGCACGAGTCAACTTGTCAACGCCTGATTCTGTCAAACCAATGGCTTCAAGAAACTCTTTTTTATCTTCATCGTCTAACTCAGAAATTTCTTCTTCAGCACGCGCAGAAATGACTACTACCTCTGCATTTTCTGTTGCTGCAAATTCACGAATTTGTTTCACATAATCGATAGATTCTGGGTCTCCAACCACATCCTCATCAACATTAGCTACATAAAGAACAGGTTTCGTTGTCAAGAGAAAGAGTCCTTTGACAACTTTTTGCTCTTCATCTGTAAATTCAATGGTACGAGCTGATTTTCCATCTTCAAGAACAGGTTTAATCTTTTGGAGAACGTTAAATTCTGCAACTGATTCCTTATCTTTTTGCGTACGCGCCATTTTTTCCACACGCGCATAGCGTTTATTGACTGATTCTAAATCAGCAAGAATCAACTCTAGGTTAATGGTATCAATATCTGCTAGCGGATCCACAAAGGCATCTTCACGACCTTGCTCACGCATGACATTTTCATCATCAAAGGCACGAACCACATGAACAATCGCATCAACTTCACGGATGTTGGCCAAGAATTTATTCCCAAGACCTTCTCCTCTTGATGCTCCTTTTACAATCCCTGCAATATCTGTAAATTCAAAGGTTGTTGGAACTGTCTTTTTAGGAGTAATCATTTCCGTCAATTTTTGGAGGCGTTCATCTGGAACTTCTACCATTCCAACGTTTGGATCAATGGTCGCAAAAGGATAGTTTGCAGCCTCTGCTCCTGCTTTTGTAATTGCATTAAATAGGGTTGATTTACCAACGTTTGGTAAACCTACGATACCTGCTGTTAAAGCCATAGTTTCTCATTCTCCGTTCACATTTCAATCTTCAATATTATAACACAAAAAGGGAAAACTTGCTAACCCTCCAAGTGAGTGTTACTAATCAATGATTTTGTTCATTTTTCTTTCAAAATCATAGCGACTCATCATGACCACATGATCACAATTGCTACATTTTATTTTGATATCAGCTCCAACACGGGTAATTTCCCAACGATTGGCTTTTTTACCTGTTGATTTGATTGTACAAGCGTGTGGTTTTTTCATTTCAACAAAATTTCCAACTTGATACATAGTTAATCTCCTTTTCTTTTTTTGATTATATCATAAAAGAGGCGAGCTAGGCTCAACCTCTTTCCATTAATTTGTACGAACTGGCGTGATGAGCTGCATGAACTCTTCATCTGTATCAGCTGGAACCAGAGTAAATGGACGAACTGCTGAAATAAAGCTGATTGTAACTTTTTCGCTATTCAAAGCTTTTAGTGCTTCAATCAAATAAGTTGGGTTGAAACTAATTGTCAAATCAGCACCACTTACATTTTCAGTATCAATTTCTTCGTTTACTTTCCCTACTTCTGGAGAGTGAACATGAGCACTTACAACTCCTTCTTTGATTTCTAATTTAACAGTACCATTTTGTGTCGCACTTGATAAGAGGCGAGCACGTTCCATAGACTGGCGTAGTTTAGCAACATCAAAAGTCACTGTTGTATTGAAATCTGTTGGAATCAATCGATCGGTATCTGGATAATTTCCTTCTAAGAGACGTGTGTAGAAGCTAATATTTTCACTTCTAAAGAGAATTTGATTATTGGCGAAGAAAATCTCTACTGTTTCGATATCATCCGTAAAAACAGCTGAAAATTCGCGTAGCGAACGACTTGGGATGACAACATCAAAATCATCGCTATTTTTTTCAAGAGTCAACTTTTTCTGACTAAGACGGTGAGAATCTGTCGCAACTGTTTTTAATTCTTTGTGGTTGCTTAAAACAAAGTGGACACCTGTCAAAATAGGACGGCTTTCTTGGGTACTAGCTGCAAAAGCTGTTTCATTGATAATCTTTTTAAGAAGTTTTGTTTCAAGAACTAAAGGATTGCTTGCAGAAATTTCCTGAATACGTGGATATTGCTCACTATCTTTTCCTTTAAGAGTAATCTCTGATTTTCCACTAGTTAAGACAATTTGCTTTTGTTCAATCTCTTTAAAATCAAGTGTTACATCTGGAAGACTTGAAACAACATTGATAAAGAAAGAAGCTTCCAGTAGAACTGAACCTAAAGAGTTAATCAAGAGACCTGCATTTTCATTTTTTTGCGAGATAAAATTTTCGATTGAGATTTGACCATTTGATCCAATCAAGGTAATTCCTTCATTGGTAACATCAATTTTTACAGTCGATAAAATAGGAATGGCATTTTTTGAGCTAATAGCTCTCTTTGTTGTATTTAAAGCTTGTAAAAATAAGTTTTTATTAATTGAAAAATGAATCATGGATTCTCCTTTATTCTTTTTATTATTAGAAGGATAATAGTAATAATAGAGCGTGTGAAATCTGTGGAAAAACACTTGTAATCAAGAAAACTCAAGGACAGAGCCTTGTTTAAAAGATGTGGATAAATAAGAGCCTTTTTAAAAAGTTATCCACAAGTTATTTAATTTTCTTTTTGATGTTTTCAATTTCTATACGTAAATTATCATCTGTTTCAAGCATGGATTTGATTTTTCCATGAGCGTGAATGACCGTTGTGTGGTCTTTACCACCAAACTCTTTTCCAATCTTAGGAAGGCTATTATCAGTCATTTCTCTGGCTAGATACATGGCAACTTGACGGGCTAAAACGATATTTTGAACACGTCTAGTTCCTTTCATTTCCTTGACACTAACACCATAGAAGTTTCCAACTTCTGTCTGGATTTTATCAATTGGAATCACGATCATTTTGCTAACGTCTTGTTTACGAGCACGAATAGCTTCAGCTGCAATGTCAACTGTGATATCGTTAATCTTTTTGACTTTGGCCATTAGGCTGATATCGTTGAGTGCACCCTCTAGTTCTCGCACGTTAGAGTCAAACTGTCCAGCCAAATATTCGAGTGTATCATTCTGAAAATGATAGTTGAGATGTTCAGTCTTACTCTGTAAAATAGCAATACGTGTTTCAAAATCAGGTGGTGTGATATCTGTCGTTAATCCCCACGAGAAGCGCGTGACCAGACGTTCGGGCAGACTTTCTAAATGTTCAGGTCTACGGTCACTCGTTAAAACAATCTGTTTATTATTATTGTGAAGGGCGTTAAATGTATTGAAAAACTCTTCCTGAGTTTGTACTTTCTTTCCACTAAGTGATTGAATATCATCAATGAGTAGGAGGTCTAAACTACGGTAAGTTTTCTTGAATTTTTCCATATCATTGAGTCTCAAATGCTCTAGGAATTCATTAATGAAACTTTCAGCAGGTATGTATTTTACACGCGCATTTGGGCTCTTTTTTAGAATTTCATTTCCAAGGGCATTTAACAGGTGAGTTTTTCCAAGTCCAGGCCCTCCGTAGATAAATAGAGGATTGTAAGTTAATCCAGGATCTTCAGAAACAGCCAAAGCAGCAGACTTAGCCCAAACATTACCATCCCCTTGAACAAAATTATCGAAAGTATACTTTTCCTTGAGTCCAGTTTCAGAATATGGAATAGTGGATGGAATTGGTTGATAATCGTTGCCAGGTTCAGACTCGAAAGCTACTTGTGAGCTAGCTTCTTCAACTTTCGTGAAGATATAATGAGCTTTTATTTCAGTATCATAGATTTCAAAACCTGCTGCTAAAAGCATTCCATTGATATTTCGTTCCCAGAATATCTGCATTTCATCGCGGGGTAAGAAAATCGTTGCAGTATTCTCTTCAACTTTAACCAGTTTTGCGTCTAAAATATAGAAATCATAAACTGACTGAGTTAATTTATCATGTGCAAGTTCTAAAAGACGATTCCAAAATTGTTTTTCCTTCAATGATTTCCTCCTCCTTTACTATAGAATTTAAAAGGTTTATTGATAGAATCATTTTACCATAGATAAGATTATTTTTCCACAAGTTGTGGAAAACAATTAACAATGTTTTTAACTGTTATCCACAAAATGTGGATAACTAAGAAAATTTCTGAAATACTGGGCTTTTAAAAACTAAAATGCAGTGGATAACTATGTTCGTTAAGAATACTAAAATAACAGCCTTATTTCAGGCTGTTAATAAATTGTTGGTATTCTTCTTGGTTATGGAAGGAAATTGAGATTTTACCGCTATCTTTTTTTTGAAGGCTAATCTGAACATCTAATCCGAGTATTTTTTTCAATTTTTGCTCTTCCTCTTTGACAAAGTGATCTTTTTCTTTTTTGCTGTTCTTCTTCGTTTTTTGTAGTATTTGTTCAACTTGTCGAACAGAGAGATTTTCAGTTTGAATACGATTCAAGAGTTTATCTTGTTTATCACTTGATAATTGAATGAGGAGTCTAGCATGAGCTTGGGAAAGTTTTCCACTTTCAACTTCTATCAGGATATGTTTAGGTAGTCCTAATAATCGAACTAGGTTTGTAATATAAGGTCGAGATTTTCCCATTTTTTCAGCTATTTCTGTGTGGGTAAAACCTTTATCAATTAAGGACTGATATGCTTTAGCTTCCTCGATAGGATTTAAATTTTCTCGTTGGAGATTCTCAATGATAGAATGAAGCATCATATCTTGATCAGAAAGTTGCTTAACAATGACTGGAACTTCTGAAAGTCCAGCAGCTATTGAGGCACGATACCGCCTTTCTCCAGCTAAAATTTCGTATCCAAGTACTGGAGATTTTCTAACGATAATAGGCTGAATCAAGCCGTTTTCCTTAATAGATTGTGCCAGTTCTTGAATTTTTTCTTCTGAAAATTCCTTACGAGGTTGATAGGGATTTTTTTGAATATCTTTTATTTGAACAATTTTAAATTCTTCCATAATTCTACATTAACACAACTTAGATATTCTGTAAAGCAACTTTACATATCTGTAAACTATTGTTCCAAATCACTAGTACTCTTATCTAATTTAATGGTAGTTGTTTCTTCCTTGCCATTACGGTAGTATGTAATGGTCATGCTATCTCCGATAGAATGGCTATATAGAGCACTTTGTAATTCAGTAGTTGAAGAAATAGCTTTATCATCCACTTTTGTAATGACGTCATATTGTTGTAGATGTCCATTGGCAGGCATACTAGTTATAACAGAACGAACAACTACTCCTGCAGTGACACTTGATGGTACATTCAATCTTTGTAAATCAGTGCTACTAAGATTTGAAAGGTTGACCATTTGAATACCCAAGGCTGGTCGAGTGACTTTTCCATTCTTTTCCAATTGATTGATAATATTGATGGCATCGTTTGAAGGAATGGCAAAACCAAGTCCTTCCACAGACGTTCCACCGTTTGTGGCGATTTTACTAGATGTAATTCCGATTACTTGTCCCTGAATATTGATTAAGGGACCGCCAGAGTTTCCAGGGTTGATGGCTGTATCTGTTTGGATAGCCTTTGTAGAGATAGCTTGTCCATCTTCAGATTTTAAAGAAACATTTCTATTCAAACTTGACACGATGCCTTGTGTCACGGTATTGGCGTATTCAGAACCTAGAGGGCTTCCGATTGCAATGGCAGTCTCTCCTACTGTTAGTTGATCAG
Organism: Streptococcus sp. 27098_8_69; assembly: GCF_041432445.1. Taxonomy (NCBI): domain Bacteria; kingdom Bacillati; phylum Bacillota; class Bacilli; order Lactobacillales; family Streptococcaceae; genus Streptococcus; species Streptococcus sp. 27098_8_69. The sequence goes on from NZ_JAPVZO010000036.1 coordinate 16,203, forward strand.
AATCTCCAAATTCAGCTACTGTTGTGACTTTATCTGCAGCAATTTTTACAACTGCAATGTCAGAATAAGTATCAGAACCAACAATTTCACCTGGAACTTTAGTCCCATCTGCTAAACGAATATCAACTTTTTTAGCGCCATTAATAACGTGAGTATTGGTTACGAGGTAAGCAAAGTTACCTTCTTTTTTATAAATAACTCCAGAACCTTCACTAGATACTTGCTCAGTATTTGTATCTGTATCAGTATCTGTAGATCCAAATAAACTATTTTGTGAGTTTGCGGAGTAAGTAATGACAGATACTACAGCATCTTTAACTTTATCGACTGCCTGTGTGGTTGAGTTTTCATTTTTTACAGCTGTTTTGCTAACAGTCGTTGTAGTTGTCGTACCACTATTTTGTTTTTGACTGAGCTGCAATGTGGTAAAAGTACCTAAAATACCACTAAAAAAGCTAATGAGAATGACTACTAAAAGTTGTCCCCATTTTTTGGAACTAGTTTTTAAGTTTTTCATAGAAGCCTCCATGTTTTTTAATCAATGAAAGTATAAAATAGCTAGCTTAATCCAAGCTTAAAAACAAAAAGTTTTTCACAACTTGTGGATAACTTTCGAAAACCTGTGAATTTATTGAAGTTTTTCAAAATCTTATCTGTGAATAAGATGTGAAATTGAGTGTGAATATGTTAGAATAGAAGAATGAAAATTAAAGTGGTAACAGTTGGAAAACTGAAAGAAAAATATCTCAAAGATGGCATAGCAGAATACTCCAAGAGAATTTCACGATTTGCTAATCTAGAAATGATTGAGTTGGCTGATGAAAAAACACCAGATCGGACCAGCGAATCTGAAAATCAAAAGATTTTGGAGTTGGAAGGTAACCGCATTCTTTCGAAAGTAGGAGATCGTAATTTTGTAGTTGTTTTAGCTATTGAAGGAACAATTTTTTCTTCTGAAGAATTTAGCAAGCAGCTTGAAAGAGCCTCCATTAATGGATTTTCGACAATCACTTTTATCATTGGGGGGAGTTTAGGACTATCTCCAAAGGTGAAAAAAAGAGCCAATCTCTCTGTTAGTTTTGGGAGATTGACGCTTCCTCATCAACTGATGAGATTAGTCTTAGTAGAACAAATCTATAGAGCATTTTCGATTCAACAAGGCTCACCCTATCACAAATAGATGATTGACTA
>NZ_JAPVZO010000037.1:0-14879 GCF_041432445.1 Streptococcus sp. 27098_8_69
AAATCATTCCATCCTTTTTCTGTTTTAACCTTATCAATAAAGTCACTGACAATCAAACACCTAGAAATCAAGCCCCAGAATAATCCATTCATCCACATAATCCCAAAAAGGTATCGGATATTCTGGTAACTCATCCTTTGACCAAAACACATCTCCTTCATCTATTGGTTTAGACAAGTCTAATACGAGATACTTTCCCATACCATTGCTAAAAAAATTGTAATAACAGGAAATGTCATTTGTTAACTGATCCTCAAATTCCCAATCATAATCGGCTATTGGTTCAATCATATCTAGATCGTCTAATCCCATACTTTTACTCGTAAAATCATTAAAACCTGCATGAATGTGTGTATAGAAATCACGGATACTTCCGTCAAGTTCTAGTTTGGACTGATTAAAGTGATCTGTAAACTCTTGATCCGAAATCGGCATTTTGCCCTCATAAAAAACCAAGCTATTACTCTGATACGTTCTAATCGAATAAAGCAATGAGTAATTGTTTCCAATTTTGATAAGATCTATATCTTCTGAAAATTCCTCTAGATATGAGATTGTATTGCTGAGTTCCTCAGCTAGATATTTTGTCCATTCTCCTAGGATGATTTGTTTTCTTTTAGAAAAATCTGATGTTTGAAAGGCATCCCGCCAATATTGTGGAATAGGATGATTGGACAGATTTTCAAAATTAGATAAAATCTCGACCATCTCTCCAGATGTCACATATTTCTTTAAAAAATTTAATTTTTCATTCATAAACTATCTCTATTCATTTCTGTAAAATCCCCTTGACGCCACTTTTCTTCAACTCTTAAGTCCTAGATAGATATAGTTTCGGGTCACAGGACAATCTTTTTCCTCCTCACCCTAAAATAAAACCGATGTTCTCCAAATTCTTAATCCTTGCTTTTTAACTCAAGATCAAATTAGCTACAATAGGACTGACAAATACATAGAGAACACCTGTAACACCGATAGCTAATCCTCCCATAGCACCTGCAACTGGTCCATAGCGAAAGGCCGTTCCAGTTCCAACCGCGTGACCTGTTCCACCAAGGGCTAGCCCAGCAGCTACTGGATCGTCTATTTTTAGCCATTTTAGAAGTGTTGGTCCGATTACACTAGTCAAAATCCCCGTCGCTACGACAACTACTAGAGTCACAGTTGTCAAGCCCTGCAACTTTTCTGTGATTCCCACTGCCATGGCTGTTGTTACTGACTTAGGAAAGAGGGAAATAGCTAGGAAAAAGTCCATACCAAAGATTTTGGCCACAAGGGCTGTGAAGGAGGTATTGACCACTACCGCCAGCAGACTACCAAAGAGAATACTGCGAGCATGATGCTTCATCAAGTGGAAACTCTTATAGAGGGGAATTCCTAGAGCCACTGTTGAAGGAACAATCAAGTTGTTAAGATAAACCCCACCTTGGTAGTAATCTTGGTAGGAAATGCCAGTTACCTTTAGAAAGATGATAATAAAAATAGCTGATAGCAACAGGGGAGTCGTTAAGGGATGAGGATAGCGTCTGAAAATCATCATTCCCCCAAGATAGGCTAAGATTGACAAGGCAATCCCAAATAGGGGATTGGATACAAATTCGCTCATTTAGCACCTCTTTCTTCGTAGTCACCTTCATAGCGTTTTTTGATAAATTGAACCACAAGCGCAATCAAGATGATATTGATTACTGCCGCAAAAAAGACAATCAAGACAATAGGTAGGAGATAGGGAGCAATCACATCAAACTTTTCCATAATTCCAACCGCAGGAGGTAGAAAGAGGATGGTCATGTTGGCCAGCAAAAAGTTCCCCACCATATTGACATGGCGGATACGCAGCCACTTGAACTGCAAGGCTAGAAAAAGAATAATCAAGCCGATAATACTGCCTGGAATGGGCAAATGAAAGAAACTGGAAATCCCCTCTCCGATTAGAGAAATCACAAAGAGAATCATTAACTGAACATATAACTTCATTGTAAACTCCACAAATAGACTTTCTGCATACCAGTTTACTCTTTTTTCAGAAAATTTCAAGGAAATATATAAGAAACATCCTTCTTGCTATCCAAGCCAAAAAGGTGTATACTAATTGCGTGCGCAAGCATCATAGATGCACTAGTATGATTACACTATTATAGAGGGAAAGGAGATGGACATGACTTACTTAGAAAAATGGTTTGACTTCAACCGTAGGCAAGTAGAGCTAGAAGCTATTTTAGAAGAGACCATCGCTGAGCAGAGTGAACAAACCTTGACACTCAAGGAATTTTACCTCTTGCACTTTCTAAATCAGGCTGAAGGCAAATCCCTACGACAAATCGACTTGCCAGACAAACTCCACCTGAGCCCTAGTGCTGTTTCACGGATGGTGGCTCGCTTAGAAGCAAAAAACTGCGGTTTACTTAGTCGGAGATGCTGCGACCAGGACAAGCGAGCTAGTTTTATCTGCCTGACAAGCGAAGGACAGACTACCTTGGCTTATTTACAAACAGCTGTCGAAGAAAGCTTAGCAACAAAATCAAACTGGTTGGCCTAACATATTTTTTTAAAAAACTTGCGTGCGCAATCATTTTTCTTGACATTCCTTTTTTCAAGGAGTAAAATGAAAACATGATTTAGCAAAGGAGAATCCTATGATTGAAATCACCTATCTTGACGCCAGCAAGCAAGAGAGAACCATGACCTTCGAGTCATACGAAGAATTTGAACGTTCTCAACATGCCTGCCTGATCGGTGTCGCAGACTACTACCCTGTCCAAAAAGTAACCTACAAAGGGCATGATTTGGACTACCATGGGACTTATGGAGATGTCTTCTTCTATCTCATGAAACAAGATTTAAGCCAATATAACTAAAAAGGAGAAATACTATGGCAAAAGCAATTACAGACGCAACATTTGAACAAGAAACTAAAGACGGATTGGTCTTGGTAGACTTCTGGGCTACTTGGTGTGGCCCATGTCGTATGCAAGGTCCAATCTTGGACAAATTGTCTGAAGAACTTTCAGAAGATGTCTTGAAGATCGTTAAAATGGACGTTGATGAAAACCCAAATACAGCTCGTTCATTCGGTATCATGTCTATCCCTACTCTTCTTTTCAAAAAAGATGGACAAGTGGTGAAACAAGTTGCTGGTGTTCATACAGCAGAACAAATCAAGGCAATCGTTGCTGAATTGAGTTAATCATACTAGAGACCAAGTGCATTCATTTGGTCTCTTTTTTCTTGCCCTTTGCCATTTTTCAAAAAATATGCTAGACTGTAACTAGAATATCACGATGTTTGGGACATGCCATCGCTAAAAAAAACCTCTACTTGGTATTTTTTAGCTCCCTCTAGGGAGCTTTTTGCGTGCTCTGAACATTTCCTATTTTGGAAGGAGTACTATGAAACGTCAATCAGCCTTGGTCGTCTTTAGTGGTGGTCAAGATTCAACAACCTGCCTTTTCTGGGCCAAGCAACACTATGAAAAGGTCGAAGCCGTTACCTTTGCCTATGGCCAACGCCACCATCTCGAAATTCAAGTGGCCAAAGAAATCGCTGAGGAACAAGGAATTCGTCATCATATCCTAGATATGTCTCTGCTAGGACAAATCACTGAAAATGCCTTGACTTCAGATTTAGAAATTGAGCAAAAAGAAGGAGAGGTTCCTAATACTTTCGTTGATGGTCGTAATCATCTCTTTTTGTCTTTTGCTGCAGTACTTGCCAAGCAGCGTGGAATTACAGATATTGTGACAGGAGTGTGTGAAACAGACTTCTCAGGCTATCCTGACTGCCGTGATGTCTTTGTCAAATCCCTCAATGTGACCCTCAACCTTGCTATGGATTACGACTTTGTGATCCAAACCCCTCTCATGTGGCTAGACAAGGCTGAAACTTGGGAATTAGCCGACCAACTCGGTGCCTTTGACTATGTTCGTGAAAAGACCTTGACCTGCTATAATGGCATTATCGGTACTGGTTGTGGAGATTGTCCTGCCTGCCATCTACGCCAACATGGTTTAGAGGTTTATCTCTCTCAGAAAGGAGAGGCCTGATGTTTTTTGCCCCCAAAGAAATCAAACAAGAAACTGGGGAATCTCTTGTCTACAATCCTCACAGAACCTTAGTCTCCAAAGAATTTACCTTTGATGCTGCCCACCACCTCTTTCACTATGAGGGGAAATGCAAATCCCTGCACGGCCATACTTATCATCTGCAAATCGCAGTCAGTGGATTTTTAGATGAACGTGGCATGACCTACGATTTTGGGGATATCAAACAAATCTACAAGAACTACTTAGAGCCCCACTTGGATCATCGTTATCTCAATGAAACCCTACCCTACATGAATACAACCGCTGAAAATATGGTTTACTGGATTTTCCAAACCATGAGCCAAGAGTTGCCAGATGAGCGCGGTCTTCGCCTAGAATACGTTCGCCTCTATGAGACTCCGACTGCCTTTGCGGAGTTTAGACGGGAGTGGTTAGATGACTAGGGAACGTGTCCTCAAACTACCAGTTCTGGAAATTTTTGGCCCAACCTTTCAAGGTGAAGGCCGTGCTATTGGGCAGAAAACCATGTTTGTCCGCACTGCTGGTTGTGACTACCACTGCGACTGGTGCGATTCTGCCTTTACTTGGGATGGTTCTGAGAAGCCTACTCGCATGACAGCTGATGAAGTGATCGCTGAGTTAGACAAACTAGGAAGCTACGACTATGTAACCCTGTCTGGAGGAAATCCTGCCATCCTAGCTGCCAACATGGCCGAGTTAGTCACCAAGCTCAAGCAACGTGGTGTTACTCTGGCTGTTGAAACCCAAGGCTCCCGCTGGCAACATTGGTTAAAAGACATCGACCAGGTGACTCTGAGTCCCAAACCTCCTTCTTCCAAGATGGAAGTCAACTTTGAGACCTTGGACTTTATCGTTTCCCAATTAGACCCTGACAAGGTCACCTTTAAAATCCCTGTCTTTGATGATGCAGATCTAGCCTTTGCCAAAGGAATTCAAGAACGCTACCAACCAGATGTCCTCTTCTTATCGGCGGGAAATCCTAAGCCCAAGGCTATAGGCAATATTGTCCAAGACCAACTGGACCGCCTCAAAGAGCTATGGGAACGCGTCGCTGCTGATGATAGCTGGGGCAATGTTCGCGTCCTTCCCCAACTCCATACCCTCCTCTACGATAACCAACGCGGTGTTTAAGATTAGAAAGAAAAAATCATGTCACAACAAGAAGAAATGAAAAACCTAAGCCTACTGGGCAATAAAGAAACAACCTACATCTTTGACTATCAACCCGAAGTCCTCGAATCCTTTGACAATCGTCATGTGGAAAATGACTATTTCATCAAATTCAACTGCCCTGAATTTACCTCACTGTGCCCAATCACTGCGCAGCCAGACTTTGCGACTATTTATATTTCCTACATTCCTGACAATCTCTGTGTTGAGTCAAAATCCCTCAAACTCTACCTCTTTAGCTACCGAAATCATGGAGATTTTCACGAAAACTGTATCAACACCATCGGAAAAGACTTAGTTAATTTGCTAGACCCTCGCTATTTAGAGGTTTGGGGGAAATTTACACCTCGCGGTGGTATTTCAATCGACCCTTACTACAACTACGGTAGACCTGGAACCAAGTATGAAGGATTGGCAGAACAACGCCTCTTCCAACATGATCTCTATCCAGAGAAAATCGACAACCGCTAAACAGATATAAAAAAGCCCTGTTCCTCAAGCAGAGGAGCAGGGCTTTTTGAGTTTCAATTATTCTTCAGTTCCAAGGAAGTTTTTAGCAACAAGAGCTGCAAGAACTCCACCAACGATTGGTGCAAGTATGAAAATCCAAACTTGTTGAAGAGCTGCGCCACCTACCAAGACAGCAGGAGCCAAGCTACGAGCTGGGTTTACTGAAAGTCCAGTGATATTCAAGCCAGCTAGAATCAAAGCTGTCAATGACAAACCAATGACTAAACCAGCGATTGCGCCATTACCTTTACTTGCTGATGTTACAGTCATGATGACCAAAACAAACAAGAATGTTGCGATTGTTTCAAACAAGAAACCACCAAAAACAGTTACACCGTTTGCCAAGGCATTTTCACCAAGACTTGCAGTTGACATACCTGAATTTGCTAAGAGGAAGAATACAGATCCAGATGCAAGGAAAGCACCAACCACTTGACCAAGGATGTAGTTTACAAGCTCTGAAGATGACAAACGTTTGTTCACAAACATAGCGATAGAAACAGCTGGGTTCAAGTGAGCACCTGAAACAGTTCCAATTGAGAAGGCTGCGACTACGATTGCCAAACCAAAAGCAAGAGCAATCCCAAGGTGTCCAAGACCTTCAACACCATTTCCAAAAACAACAGCTCCTGTTCCGATGAACACAAGCATAAAAGTACCGATTAATTCAGCAACAAATTTTTTCATGTTAAATCTCCTTTTTTCAAACTATGTATTAGTCTATCAGAAGAAGGAAAGGGTTTCAAGAAATGTGCTTGGAAATTTTGTGCAAGTTTTCACATTTGATAATCAAAATCTAATATTGGAAAGATTGAATAGCTTCTTTCAAGTCATCTTGTAAATTATTTCTCTGGTCGAGTTGAACATAGACATCTAAGAGACAGGATCTGAAATTGGAAAATTTATAAAAATCTTCCCTCTCTTCTATCGGGAAATCAAGTGACTTTATCCAAGAAGCCAGTGTCGCTTGCTCCACCTTTCCTTGCAAAATAGGTTCGTAAAGGACTCTGGCCAAGCGCCAGTCCTCATCATCTATAAATCGAACCGAAATTCTTTTAAATAGTTGGCCAAGTATGTCAAATACTTCATGAACTCTATTTTTAGAAAAGTCTGGATGACAAACAACTTCAGTCAAAAGATCAGCCCCATGAGCAAAAGCATGCACCCAACCATACTGACTTGAAAAACCTGTCGTATCCTCTTCTTTTTCAAGGTAATGCAAACCTTGATCGAGCATCGTATTTCTGATATCAGTTTTTAGCTCTCGATAAAAAAGAGACTGTTCATTGCCATCGGCAGATAAGAGATTGGCATAAATAAGTGCCCTAAAAGAACGTTCAAGCGTTGAAACTCCTGTCTTATCAAGCTCTTTATCTAGTCCACCATCAGAAACAATCACAGCAGCGATCAACTGAAATTGCTCCTTGGTAAATAACTCTTCTTGAATCCCCCTAGCCAAACTGGTAAAAACCAATTCATCGCGAATCTCTGGACTAGTATCCCCTAAGTGCTCAAGCAACCACAGGATTTCTTCTTGATGATAGCTCGGTTCTTCTTCTACTACTTTTCTTTTCAATTCTGGATACATCTGCCCACCTCTTTTTATGAGTTGTCAAAAAATCATCCGCAGATGACTTTATATTAAATTCTTAAGGAAATAGAATCTGGGATAACTGGTCTAAAATGAAGTAAATAACTATCAGTAGCAACTCTACAGCAAGTTCAAATTTAACATCACGACCTTCAACGGCGTTTTTGAAAATAGCTACAGCTAGTCCAATTATAATGACGCTCAACAAACCCAGGAGCATTATTCTAAAACAGCCTTTCTATTCCTTTACTCCCCCAACTTCGCACTGTAGGTGATAATTTGGTCAACTGTGTCTGACAAGAACTGAATGGTATCACGGAGTGGTTTATCTGTTGAAATATCGGCTCCGATAATCATTGCTGACTCAAGTGGTGTTTTGCTACCTCCTGACTTGAGGAGATTGAGCCAGTCTTCAGCTCCAGTTTCTGATTGTTTCAGATGGAGATAACCAACAGTTGAAATTACAAGACCAGCAGAGTAGGTGTAGCTATACAAGCCCATGTAATAGTGAGCTTGGCGCATCCAAGTCAAGGCCGCATCGTCGTCAATTTCAATGGCATCTCCCCAGAACTCTGTCAAGACTTCCTTCATAATGCTGTTGAGTTTGCTTGCTCCAAAGGTCTCCCCTTCTTCAATCAATGTATACACCTTACGCTGGAAGGCTGCTTCCAAGAGGTGGGTAATGAAATTATGGAAGTAGGTATCTGTCAAGCGGTGGGCAAGAGCGAAGCGTTTTTGACGCGGATCGTCAGACTGGTGTTCCAAGTAATCACTTAAAAGCAATTCATTGAAGGTTGACGGCGCTTCGACATAGTAAGTAGACATGTGGGCGTTAAAGTAACTTTGGTGATTATCTGAGAAGATGAATTGACCAGAATGCCCGATTTCATGAATCAAGGTATAGACATCACTCAAACGACCTGTCCAGCTCATGAGGACATAAGGGTGCACGCGATATGGATCCGCTGCATAACCGCCAGAATCCTTGCCACTATTGGCAGCAAAGTCCACCCAGCGCTCTTCTTGATAACGAGCAACTTCCTGACAATATTCTTGTCCCAAAGGTTCTACTGACTTCATGACCAAATCATAGGCATCGTCAATGGTCACTTCAGGATTAAGGGCGCTGTCCAAGTCCAATTTCCAATCAGCAAAGGTCATCTTCTCAAGACCATTGACCTTGGCAACATGCTTGAGATATCGCTGAGCAACTGGCGCAAAGTCCTTCATGATGAGGTCAATCTGGCGATCAAACATGGCACGGTCTACTTCTTGTTCAGCCAGAAGATAATCAAAGACTGAGTCGTATCCCTTCATATCCGCCAATAGTTTTTCAGACTTGACTTGGGCTAAATAGGCTGCCGCAGCTGCATTTTGGTGCTTGCATAGTCCTTCTGAGAAGGAACGGAAGGATTTCTCACGAACCTCAGCATCCTCGTGATTTTGATAGAAATTCTCATAAGTAACAAAGCTGTTTTTGTAGGTTTTGCCATGAGCTTCAAAATCGGCCATTTCAAAATCCCCAGCTCGCATCTTAGTATAGATATCCTGTGGACTGTAGAAAACTTCACCCAAATTGGTCAAGGCCTTCTCCACATCCGCCCCAAGATAGTGGGCTTTTTTGATTTTTGCCTGACGAATGGCTGCAGTCAAATGTGGCAAGTCACCCAAACGGTCCAAGACTTCTTCATCTGCTGCTACCAAGGCGTCATCAAAGAAGGTCAAAGCTACGCTGGCATCTGTCTCAAAGTCCATCCCAGCCTGAGCGATATTGGCAAAATCTTCATTACCATAGTCCGTCGTCTGAGGCATAAAGCTGTAATTGCCAATATGACTCATCTGAATGTAGATTTGTTCCAATTCCGCAAAGGCCTTTTCGAAATCTTCAAAAGTGTGAAGATTGCCCTTGTAGTCACGGCTAAATTGATTGATGTCTTCACGAGCCTTTTCTATCGCACGCAAGAAATCCTCACGGTCTTGATATAGGGCAGTTAAGTCCCAAAGTTCCTTTTCAGGAAATTCTGAACGGTGTTTTTGTTCCATCTTCTTCCTCTTATTTCTCTAATTCTAGTAATACACTGATGGCTGATAAGGCATAAAGCGGTGCTGTTTCTGCTCTTAGGATGCGAGGGCCAAGTCCTGCAAGGACTGCTCCTTTAGCTTCAAAACTTTCGATTTCTGCAGGTGAGAGACCGCCCTCTGGCCCAAAGATAAAGAGCAATTCAGCCCCTTTTTCAAGACTAGTAATGGCTTGGATAAGGGCAGCTGATTCTCCTTCTTTAGCCGACTCTTCATAGGCCACCACGATGCGGTCAAACTGATCCAGTTGTGCTAGAAAATCTGCCTTTTTCTCAAACAGCTTGATGCTTGGAACGAAGTTACGCTTGCTTTGCTCGGCTGCTCCAAGGGCAATTTTTTCTAACTTCTCAACCTTTTTGCCCAATTTTTTGCCATCCCACTTGGCAACGGACCAGTCAGCAGGGAAGGCCCATATCTGGCTAGCACCTAGCTCTGTCACTTTTTGAGTGATAAATTCGAGTTTGTCTCCCTTGGGGAAGCCAGATGCGATGGTTACTTGGACTGGCAGTTCCACATTATCAGCTAACTCTTGAACCAACTCAAACTGACGATTTTCCACATCCAGCACGCGCGCCAAGCGCTTGATCCCATCATCAAAAACTAAGGTAACCTGGTCATCTTCTTTCAGGCGCATAACCTGAAACATGTGCTTGCTGGTTTCCTTGTCCTCGATGGTGACAGGAGAGATTGCACTGCCTTTAACAAAATACTGTTGCATGCTAGCCTCCAATCACACCGGAGATATCCTTGGTCTTCTTGAAGACACAGGCATTCCATTCCCCTTGAATTATGTGGGTTTCAAGGAAAAATCCAGCTGACTCAGCCGACTCACGCACCATGTCCCACTTGTCCTTGATAATCCCACTCATGATGAGGTAGCCTTCATCCTTGACCAAACGATAAGCATCCTCTGTCAGATGGATAAGGATATCCGCCAAAATATTGGCCACGATGACGTCTGCCTCAATCTCCACGCCCTTAAGCAAATCACCTGGGGCTACATGGATATTTTCCATACCAGGATTGAGCTCAATATTTTCCTGAGCGACACGAACCGCCACATCATCCAAATCATAGGCAAAGATTTCCTTGGCGCCTAGAAGAGAGCTAGCAATAGAAAGGACACCTGAACCTGTCCCCACATCTAGCACCGTTTCGCCACCACGAAGGACCTGTTCCAAGGCAAAAAGACTCATCTTGGTCGTCGGGTGTGTTCCAGTCCCAAAGGCCATACCAGGGTCCAGCTTGATAATCTTTTCTCCCGCTGTTGCTTCATAGTATGTCCATGATGGCACAATGGTCAAGTCATGAGTGATACGAGCAGGTTCATAGTATTTCTTCCAGTTGTCCGCCCAGTCTTCCTCAGCCAAGGCAGTGGTGCCAATCTTGACTTCGCCCAGATCCATAAAATCTGTCAATTCTGAGAGACGAGTTTGCAAGTCCGCTTCCACCACTGCTACATCAACTGTGTCAGGGTAGTAGGCAGTCACCACGATTTCTTCCTGTTGCTCGACTTCTGGGAAAATCTCACCGAAGCGGTCCACATTTCCCACATAGTCCATACTGTCTTCGATCGCTACCCCTTGGGCGCCTAACTCGATCAAAAGGTTGGAAACCAACTCCTCCCCCTCACGCTTCACTGTAACTTTTAACTCTTGCCATGTTTCCATCATTAAGATACCAAGCCCGTAAAACACAAAGCCAAAATAGGAAACTCTCTGAAGACGCTTGTGTCTAAGAGATGTTTATCTTTTTGGCACAGTGTTTAGGGCGGGTTCAGTTTAGAAATTTAACCGAACCTTCCTTTCTATTTCTCTATCAATTTTTTCATGTAGACCATATCCATGCCTTCTTTTTCAGGCTCGATATGGGTTTGTTGGTAGCCATTCTTCTCGTAGAAGGCAACCATGCCTGCATCCTGTAATACCGTACACAAATCCCACTGTCTAACGGTTGACAATTCCTCTTCTAGCAAGCGCAATCCCTCAGATCCATACCCTTTTCCCTGATACGGAGGCAAAATCGCTGCCGTTCCCAACCAAGCTTTCGTTAACTCGTCATTGGTATGAATTCGTAGAAAGCCTATCTTCTCTTCATCTTCTTTTACAAAGTAGTAATAGCTATTGGGACGCTCGACTAGTTTCCACTTAATTTTTTCGCGGTCCTCCAGATAAGGATCGTATTCATCTTGGTATTTGTCATAAACAGCCTTAAAGCTAGCTCTTTGAATGGCAATAATGGTATCTAAATCTTCTGCTCCTGCTCTCTCAAGTCTTATCATAATCTTTCCTCCAAATAATCCCTCAATCTCCCCTGGAGCTGAGGTACTGCCTGTTCAGAAGTGAGAAATTCCTCAATGCTCATCAGTTTGTAAGCCTGTCCTTCATCTCCAAAGTTGATCTTGTCAAATTGTTCTTGTCTTAGCTGACCAACCATAAAGACCGATTGCTTGCCTTCAAAGATTACGCTAGGATAAATTTTTCCCCAAAGCAAACAATCTTCATTTAAATGAATTCCCAGTTCTTCATGAACTTCACGCGCTGCGCATTCAAAGGGACTTTCATCCCCTTCACGGCCACCACCTGGCAACTCCCACATGTTGGGACAAGGGATATCGTCCTTGTCATCACGTAAAATCGTCAGTAGCTTATCTCCACAAAAGAGGGCAATCTTGCAGCCTGTGAAATCTGAAATGTCTATATCCACTACAATCTCCTAATATCTCGGATAAGGATAAAATTCTCCCTCTTCCAAGCCTGCTTTCCCTTCTTCAAAGACTTCTTGGTTCCATTCCATGACAAACTCTTCTGCTTCTGGGTCTTCCAAAAAGTCCATAAGGGCATCAAGTCCGACCTCGGCAGTATCCTTAAGAAATAGCGCAAAATAAGCTAAGAATTCACGAGAAAAACCTTTTTTAGGTAGGTAAGGGATGACTGTCAAATAGTCTTCTGGATTGACTATTGACTTGGCAGGGTTGTAGAAAAGGACTGCTTCTTCAAAAAGGATATCGTCTGATGACACCTCTCCGTCCTCATCCAGCATCTCCACTCCTGCAGCATTTTGCGCTTCAAGTAAAAAACTCACTTCTACCGCATGATTGCGCTTGTCCCAACTAATCTCAAAGTCAAAGGGAAAGTTCTTCTCCAACTCTTCCTCTAAAACATCTAAAAATCCGTATGTTGCCATTTTGTCCTCTTTCTATGCGACTCTTAAATCGCCCCGATTGCTCGGAAATATGCTAAAATAGATACTACCATCTTACCACATATACATCAGAAAATCCACGTTAGAAAGGACTGCTATGCCAGACAATCTCGCGCTTCGCATGCGCCCTAAAACCATCGACCAGGTCATCGGTCAGGAGCATCTGGTAGGACCTGGAAAAATTATCCGTCGTATGGTGGAAGCAAATCGTCTATCTTCCATGATTCTCTACGGACCTCCGGGAATCGGTAAAACCAGTATTGCCTCTGCCATCGCTGGAACGACCAAGTATGCCTTTCGGACCTTCAATGCCACTGTTGATAGTAAAAAACGGCTGCAAGAAATCGCGGAAGAGGCTAAATTTTCAGGTGGCCTCGTCCTATTGCTAGATGAGATTCATCGACTTGATAAGACCAAGCAAGACTTTCTCCTTCCTCTCTTGGAAAGTGGACTAGTCATCATGATTGGGGCTACAACTGAAAATCCTTTCTTTTCAGTCACTCCTGCCATTCGCAGTCGTGTTCAAATTTTTGAGTTGGAACCTCTGTCTAACCAAGATGTCAAAGAGGCGCTTCAGATAGCTCTAAATAGCCCTGAGCGTGGTTTTGATTTTCCAGTGGAACTAGATGAGGATGCTCTGGACTTCATCGCAACCTCTACAAACGGAGATCTGCGCTCTGCCTTCAACTCACTTGATTTGGCTGTTCTTTCTACTCCCGAAAATGACAAGGGCGTCCGCCACATCACTCTAGACATCATGGAAAATAGCCTACAGCGGAGCTACATTACCATGGATAAGGATGGAGATGGACACTACGATGTCCTCTCAGCCCTGCAAAAGTCCATCCGTGGCTCTGATGTGGATGCTAGTCTCCACTATGCTGCCCGCTTGATTGAGGCTGGCGATTTGCCTAGTCTAGCTCGTCGCCTGACCGTTATCGCCTATGAAGATATCGGTTTGGCCAATCCTGAAGCCCAGATTCATACCGTGACTGCTCTGGATGCCGCCCAAAAGATTGGTTTCCCAGAGGCTCGCATTCTCATTGCCAATGTCGTCATTGATCTGGCACTCTCGCCCAAGTCAAACACAGCCTATGTAGCTATGGATAAGGCTCTGGCCGACCTTAAAACGTCTGGTCACCTACCGATTCCAAGACACCTGCGAGATGGTCATTATAGCGGTAGCAAGGAGCTAGGCAATGCTCAAAACTACCTCTATCCTCATAGCTATCCTGGCCACTGGGTCAAGCAAGATTATTTGCCAGAAAAAATCCGCGACCATAGCTACTTCTCACCAGAAGATACTGGAAAATACGAACGTGCCCTAGCTCAACGCAAGGAAACCATTGATAAATTACGAAATTTGTGAAATCTTTTCCAAATAATTACATTTACCCCTTGATTTTTTTTGAAAAAGTGGTATTATATAAACATAGAAACGCTGTGGTGTACGACCTCACACTTAAGTGTTGACCGACTATTTTTTGTATTATTAGGGAAACAAAAGTCTTCTAACAGCATGTAGGCCGTCTCACACGGAAACAGCTTCAGTTAGAGCGAGTTGCCCACCTGCTTAATTGCGCGGGTTCAATACAAACCGTGAAGTTTCGGCACCAATACAGCTTTTTGTTTGCCTCCTTAGCTCAGCTGGCAGAGCAGCGGACTCTTAATCCGTGGGTCACAGGTTCGATCCCTGTAGGGGGCATCTAAATCAACAGGAAAAAGCCTTGAAATCAAGGTTTTTTTACTTATCAAATCAATCTCATCCATACATTTCACCACTCAAAAAGTGGCTCTCTGTCAACTGTAGTGGGTTGATGAAAAGTTATAACCTGGGGAGGACAATCGTTGTCCTCTCCATTTTTATATTCAGAGCGATGAAAATTCGTTTCTTAAAGTTGTCAAAGTTCCTAAAACCAAAAGCATTTCGTTTGATAAGTTTGATGAGATTATTGGTCGCTTCCAATTTTGCGTTGGAATAGGGTAATTGGAGGGCGTTGACAATCTTTTCTTTATCCTTGAGGAAGGTTTTCAAGACAGTCTGAAAAAGAGGATGAACCTGCTTTAGATTTTCCTCAATAAGTCCGAAAAATTTGTCAGGCTCTTTATTCTGGAAGTGAAAAAGCAAGAGCTGATAGAGATTATAGTGGTGTTTCAACTCTTCTGAATAGCTCAAAAGCTTGTCTAGAATCTCTTTATTCGTTAAGTGCATACGAAAAGTAGGGCGATAAAATCGCTTATCGCTGAGTTTACGACTATCT
>NZ_JAPVZO010000038.1:0-14049 GCF_041432445.1 Streptococcus sp. 27098_8_69
TCAGAGTTCGAAGGCGGTGTGAATGGAGTAGAGTCCGCTAAGTCAGACACTTCAACCTTTGAAGGTGGTGTCAATGGCGAAGAAGGAGCTAAGTCAGAGAGTCCAGAGTTCGAAGGCGGTGTGAATGGAGTAGAGTCCGCTAAGTCAGACACTTCAACCTTTGAAGGTGGTGTCAATGGCGAAGAAGGAGCTAAGGCAGAAAGTACAGAGTACGCAGGCGGTGTGAATGCAGTAGAATCCGCTAAGCTAGAGGTGCCAGAATATACAGGCGGTGTGAATGCAGTAGAATCCGCTAAGTTAGAAGCTCCAGAATACACAGGTGGTGTCAATGCAGTGGAATCCGCTAAGTTAGATTCTCCAGAATACACAGGTGGTGTCAATGCAGTGGAATCCGCTAAGTTAGAGGTGCCAGAATATACAAGTGGTGTAAATGGAGTAGAATCTGCTAAGTTAGAAGTTCCAGAGTACACAGGTGGCGTCAATGGAGTAGAGGCTGCTAAGTTAGAAGTTCCAGAGTACACAGGTGGCGTCAATGGAGTAGAGGCTGCTAAGTTAGAAGTTCCAGAATACACAGGTGGCGTCAATGCAGTAGAATCTGCTAAGTTAGAAGCACCAGAGTATACAAGTGGTGTAAATGGAGTAGAATCTGCTAAGTTAGAAGTTCCAGAGTATACAGGTGGTGTAAATGGAGTAGAATCTGCTAAGTTAGAAGTTCCAGAGTACACAGGTGGTGTCAATGGAGTGGAATCTGCTAAGTTAGAAGTTCCAGAGTACACAGGTGGTGTTAATGGGCTAGAAGCTGCTATCCATGAGGTCTCAGAGTATAAGGGAGAACAGTCAATTGTGGTTCAAGCTATGGCACAAGATAAAACTTATCAAGCCCCTGCTGCTCGTCAGCAACTTCTTCCTGAAACAGGAAGTGAAGATCTTGCTCCTCTTGCCTCTCTAGGACTTGTAGGAATGCTCCTAGGTATGTTTGCTTTGGGGAAGAGAAAAGAAGCTTAGTCAAATCGTTGAAAGTGAAGGTTTCCTTAGTGAAACTAAATCTTATACTCAATGAAAATCAAAGAGCAAACTAGGAAGCTAGCCGCAGGCTGTACTTGAGTACGGCAAGGGGACGCTGACGTGGTTTGAATTTGATTTTCGAAGAGTATTAGTTAGAAAGGGTCGTAACGAAAATTAGTTACGGCCTTTTTCTTTCATGTTTGCGAGAAAAAGGGCTGGTTTCAAGATTTAAGAAGTGTTGGGATAGATTTTAGGTCCCTGAAACTACTTTCAGAAGAAACTGTTGCATAAAATTGTTTTGAAACTCCAATCTATTCTAGCACAAGTTATTGAAAGCGCTTTAATAATAAGCTATAATAGTCACATAAACACAAAGGAAAAGAAAAGGAGGAAAGTAGATGCCACAAATTAGTAAAGAAGCCTTGATTGAACAAATCAAAGATGGAATCATCGTTTCTTGTCAGGCACTTCCTCATGAACCGCTCTACACAGAAGCGGGAGGAGTAATCCCCTTGTTGGTAAAAGCAGCTGAACAAGGTGGTGCAGTCGGTATCCGAGCAAACAGTGTTCGAGATATCAAGGAAATTAAAGAGGTCACTAAACTTCCGATTATCGGAATTATTAAACGTGATTATCCACCACAGGAACCATTCATCACAGCGACTATGAGAGAGGTAGATGAACTAGCAGCTCTTGACATCGAAGTCATTGCTCTGGACTGTACCAAACGTGAACGTCATGATGGCTTGGAGATCCAAGAATTTATCCGTCAGATCAAAGAAAAATATCCAAATCAACTCTTGATGGCTGACACAAGTACCTTTGAGGAAGGTCTAACAGCAGTTGAAGCGGGAATTGACTTTGTCGGAACAACCTTGTCAGGTTACACTTCTTACAGTCCAAAAGTGGATGGTCCAGACTTTGAACTCATCAAGAAACTCTGTGATGCAGGAGTGGACGTCATCGCTGAAGGAAAAATTCACACACCAGAACAAGCTAAGCAAATCCTAGGTTACGGAGTGCGAGGTATCGTAGTTGGTGGCGCTATTACTAGACCAAAAGAGATTACGGAACGCTTCGTTGCCGGTCTTAAATAACATAATATAAAAAACGAGGAGAGTGGTTGATTAGTAGGAAAAAATGAAAACGTATACAAAGTCGACATTGCTCATTATCCAATATGGATACGCTTATCAATTAGGAGAATACAAATGAAATTTAGAAAACTAGCTTGTACAGTACTTGCGGGTGCTGCGGTTCTATCACTTGCTGCTTGTGGCAAATCAGACGCTAACAAAGATGCTGCCAAATCAGGCGATGCAGCAGCAACAACAGAAATTACTTGGTGGGCATTCCCGGTATTTACTCAAGAAAAATCTGGTGACGGTGTTGGAACTTATGAAAAATCTATCATCGAAGCTTTCGAAAAAGCAAATCCAGATATCAAAGTTAAATTAGAAACAATCGACTTCAAATCTGGACCAGAAAAAATCACAACAGCTATCGAAGCTGGTACAGCTCCAGATGTACTTTTCGATGCACCAGGTCGTATCATCAATTACGGTAAAAATGGTAAATTGGCTGAGTTGAATGACCTCTTTACAGATGAATTTGTGAAAGATGTTAACAACGAAAACATCGTACAAGCAAGTAAAGCTGGTGACAAAGCATACATGTATCCAATCAGTTCTGCACCATTCTACATGGCTATGAACAAGAAAATGTTGGAAGATGCTGGTGTAGCTAACCTTGTTAAAGAAGGTTGGACAACTGATGATTTTGAAAAAGTCTTGAAAGCACTTAAAGATAAAGGATACACTCCAGGTTCATTGTTCAGTTCAGGTCAAGGGGGAGACCAAGGAACACGCGCCTTCATCGCTAACCTTTATGGCGGTTCTGTAACTGATAAAGAAGTAACTAAATATACAACTGACGATCCTAAATTCGTTAAAGGTCTTGAAAAAGCATCAAGCTGGATCAAAGATGGTTTGTTGAACAACGGTTCACAATTTGACGGTGGAGCAGACATCCAAAACTTTGCAAACGGTCAAACTTCTTACACAATCCTTTGGGCACCAGCTCAAAATGGTATCCAAGCTAAACTTTTGGAATCAAGTAAAGTTGAAGTGGTAGAAGTACCATTCCCATCTGATTCAGGTAAACCAGCTCTTGAATACCTTGTAAACGGATTTGCAGTATTTAACAACAAAGACGAAAAGAAAGTCGCAGCAGCTAAGAAATTCATCCAATTCATCGCAGATGACAAAGAATGGGGTCCTAAAGACGTAGTTCGTACAGGTGCATTCCCAGTTCGTACTTCATTTGGAAAACTTTATGATGACAAACGTATGGAAACAATCGGTAGTTGGACTCAATACTACTCACCATACTACAACACAATCGACGGATTTGCTGAAATGAGAACACTTTGGTTCCCAATGTTGCAAGCTGTATCAAATGGTGACGAACAACCTGCTGCAGCTTTGAAAGCATTCACTGAAAAAGCGAACGAAACAATCAAAAAAGCAGCTAAATAATAAGCCCTAAATAAAAACTGAAATCCCCCCTTTTCCCTGAGCACATCTGTGTATGAAAAGGGGGGCTTTTGTTTGAAATAGAAGCAACTGACAGGTCAAAATTAAAATGAAGTTTTTACATTGACGAATCTTAGAAAAATTTCATTTTGATTTTAGATCAGGGTCAGATAACAGTCAAAAAAACAAAACTATGTGAAAGTGAGGTGCCGACTGTGAAAATCAATAAAATTCGCATGCGGGAAACTATTATTTCCTACGCATTCCTAGCACCAGTATTAATCTTCTTTACCGTCTTCGTTTTAGCTCCAATGATCATGGGCTTCATCACTAGTTTCTTCAACTATTCGATGACTAGCTTTGAGTTTGTGGGCTTGGACAACTACATCCGTATGTTTAAAGACCCTGTCTTTACAAAATCTTTGATTAATACCGTAATCTTGGTTATTGGGTCTGTACCAGTCGTTGTACTCTTCTCGCTCTTTGTAGCATCACAAACTTACCAACAAAATGCCATCGCTAGATCTTTCTACCGTTTCGTCTTCTTCCTTCCTGTAGTAACAGGTAGTGTTGCTGTAACAGTAGTATGGAAATGGATCTACGATCCACTATCAGGTATTTTGAACTTCGTGCTTAAGTCAAGCCACATCATCAGCCAAAACATTTCTTGGTTGGGAGATAAAAACTGGGCTTTGATGGCGATTATGATTATCCTTTTGACAACATCAGTTGGTCAACCAATCATTCTTTACATCGCTGCAATGGGTAATATTGATAATTCACTTGTAGAAGCAGCTCGTGTTGACGGTGCGACTGAATTTCAAGTATTCTGGAAGATTAAATGGCCAAGCCTTCTTCCAACAACACTTTATATCGCAATCATTACAACCATCAACTCATTCCAATGTTTCGCCTTGATTCAATTGTTGACATCTGGTGGTCCAAACTACTCAACAAGTACACTTATGTACTACCTCTACGAAAAAGCCTTCCAATTGACTGAATATGGCTATGCCAATACTATTGGTGTATTCTTGGCAGTTATGATTGCCCTTGTCAGCTTCGCTCAATTCAAGATCCTCGGAAACGATGTAGAATACTAAGGAAAGGAGACAGCTATGCAACCTACACAACAAAAGAAACCATTAACAGCCTTTACTGTTATTTCAACAATCATTTTGCTCTTGTTGACTGTACTGTTTATCTTCCCATTCTACTGGATCTTGACAGGTGCATTCAAATCACAACCAGATACCATTATGATTCCACCACAATGGTTCCCTAAAGCTCCAACAATGGAGAACTTCCAACAATTGATGGTGCAAAACCCAGCCTTGCAATGGATGTGGAATTCAGTCTTCATTTCTTTAGTAACGATGTTCTTGGTTTGTGCAACCTCTTCACTAGCAGGTTATGTATTGGCTAAGAAACGTTTCTATGGTCAACGCATTCTATTTGCAATCTTTATCGCTGCCATGGCTCTTCCAAAACAAGTTGTCCTTGTACCATTGGTACGTATCGTCAACTTCATGGGAATCCATGACACTCTTTGGGCAGTTATCTTGCCTTTAATCGGATGGCCATTCGGGGTCTTCCTCATGAAACAGTTCAGTGAAAACATTCCTACAGAATTGCTCGAATCTGCTAAAATCGATGGATGCGGTGAGATTCGTACTTTCTGGAGCGTAGCCTTCCCTATTGTGAAGCCAGGATTTGCAGCTCTTGCAATCTTTACCTTCATCAATACTTGGAATGACTACTTCATGCAATTGGTAATGTTGACTTCACGTCAAAACTTGACCATCTCGCTCGGTGTTGCGACTATGCAGGCCGAGATGGCAACCAACTATGGTTTGATCATGGCAGGGGCTGCCCTTGCAGCTGTGCCAATCGTAACAGTCTTCCTTGTCTTCCAAAAATCCTTCACTCAAGGGATTACTATGGGAGCTGTCAAAGGATAGTACTCTGCGAAAATTGAATATAGTACAAATTGTTTATCAGTATGCAGCAGTATAGTTGATAGACTAAGAGAATACAGGATATATAAGTGTCTACAAAATGGAGAGGAGTTGCTTACTTCATGAAGTTTTGTTAGACACTTATAAACTTACTGGCTAGACATCTTATGTCTG
Source organism: Streptococcus sp. 27098_8_69 (assembly GCF_041432445.1). Classification (NCBI taxonomy): domain Bacteria; kingdom Bacillati; phylum Bacillota; class Bacilli; order Lactobacillales; family Streptococcaceae; genus Streptococcus; species Streptococcus sp. 27098_8_69. The sequence goes on from NZ_JAPVZO010000038.1 coordinate 5,672, forward strand.
AAGGTAACAATCAGGTAAAGGAAATTACTATGATTTTTGATGATTTAAAAAACATTAGCTTTTACAAAGGAATTCATCCTAATCTAGATAAGGCTATTGATTATCTCTATGAGCATCGTAAAGATAGTTTTGAATTAGGCAAATACGAGATTGATGGAGATAAGGTTTTCTTGGTTGTACAGGAAAATGTTCTCAACAAAGAAGAAAATGATCGCTTTGAGCATCATAAAAACTATGCAGATTTGCATTTGTTAGTTGAAGGACATGAGTACTCTAGCTATGGTTCTCGCGTTAAAGATGAGGCTGTAGCCTTTGATGAAGCCAGTGATATTGGCTTTGTCCATTGTCATGAACAATACCCACTCTTGTTGGGTTATCACAATTTTGCAGTCTTTTTCCCAGGTGAACCTCATCAGCCTAATGGCTATGCAGGTATGGAAGATAAAGTTCGCAAATACTTATTTAAAATTTTAATCGATTAGTCAAGTTAGGAGGAGCAAACAATGGCACATAAAGGATCTGGATTGATAAAAGCGGCATTTGATACGGATAACTTTCTGATGCGTTTTTGTGAGAAAGTGTTAGATATCGTGACGGTTAACCTACTCTTTGTTGTATCTTGTTTGCCTATTGTGACGATCGGAGTAGCGAAGATCAGTCTCTATCAGACAATCTTCGAAGTTAAGGGTAGTCGTCGTGTTCCTGTTTTTAAAACTTATATGAGAGCCTTTAAGCAAAATTTGAAATTAGGCCTCCAGTTAGGTTTGTTGGAATTAGGGATTTTTCTGATTAGTGTGGTTGACTTATCACTATTCTGGGGGCAAACCAGCCTAGGCTTCCAGCTAATTAAGGCCATTTGCTTGGGAATTCTGATATTTTTAACCCTAGTTATGTTGGCTAGCTATCCAATTGCTGCACGCTATGACTTAACTTGGAAAGAAGTTCTTCAAAAGGGCTTGCTCTTGGTAAGCTTTAACTTCGTGTGGTTCTTCTTGATGCTTGCGATTATTTTATTAATCATGATGCTTCTCTATCTATCAGGCTTTACTCTAGTACTTGGTGGTTCAGCATTTCTACTTTTTGGCTTTGGCCTTCTTGCTTTTTGCCAAGCTGGATTAATGGAAAAATTGTTTGCTAAATATCAAGCAGATTGAAAATGATATGAAACTACTTTCAAACATGAAAAGCTACGAGAGATGAATAGAAATTAAAATCTAAGTGGCTAAGATGTATTGAAAGCGCTTTTCACAAGGTGTATACTAAAATAGTAAAAAATCATCTGCCCAGAGCAGATAAAAAGAAATCTTAGGAGAAATCTATGTCAGATTTAAAAAAATATGAAGGCGTCATTCCTGCCTTCTACGCATGTTATGATGATGCGGGCGAAGTAAGCCCAGAACGTACTCGTGCTTTGGTGCAATACTTTATTGATAAAGGTGTTCAAGGACTTTATGTCAATGGTTCTTCAGGTGAATGTATCTACCAAAGCGTAGAAGACCGCAAATTGATCTTGGAAGAAGTCATGGCAGTTGCTAAAGGTAAATTGACCATTATTGCTCACGTGGCTTGCAACAATACTAAAGACAGTATCGAACTTGCTCGTCATGCAGAAAGCTTGGGTGTTGATGCTATCGCAACAATCCCACCAATTTACTTCCGTTTGCCTGAGTACTCAGTTGCGAAATACTGGAACGACATCAGTGCAGCAGCACCAAACACAGACTACGTTATCTACAACATTCCTCAATTGGCAGGTGTTGCTTTGACTCCAAGTCTTTACACAGAAATGTTGAAGAACCCACGTGTTATCGGTGTTAAAAACTCTTCAATGCCAGTTCAAGATATCCAAACTTTTGTTAGTCTTGGTGGTGATGATCATATCGTCTTTAACGGTCCAGATGAACAATTCCTAGGTGGACGTCTCATGGGTGCAAAAGCTGGTATCGGTGGTACTTATGGTGCTATGCCAGAACTCTTCTTGAAACTCAACCAATTGATTGCAGACAAAGACTTAGAAACAGCGCGTGAATTGCAATATGCAATCAACACTATCATTGGTAAATTGACTGCTGCACATGGAAACATGTACGGTGTGATCAAAGAAGTCTTGAAAATCAATGAAGGACTTAACATCGGATCAGTTCGTTCTCCACTGACACCAGTGACCGAAGAAGATCGTCCAGTTGTTGAAGCAGCTGCGGCATTGATTCGTGAAACTAAGGAGCGTTTCCTCTAATCAATAGGAGGCTTTATGACTAATTACGTTGCAATTGATATTGGTGGAACTAATATCAAATACGGTTTGATTGACCAAGATGGACAACTTGTGGAGTCTCATGAAGTTCCGACTGAGGCTCATAAAGGTGGTCCACACATCTTACAGAAAACAAAAGATATCGTAGCTAGCTATCTAGAAAAAGGTCCTGTGTCAGGTGTCGCCATTTCCTCTGCGGGAATGGTTGACCCTGATAAGGGTGAGATTTTCTATGCTGGTCCACAAATTCCAAACTATGCCGGAACTCAATTTAAAAAAGAAATTGAAAGTAGCTTTGGAATCCCATGTGAAATTGAAAATGATGTCAACTGCGCAGGACTTGCAGAAGCTGTCTCAGGATCTGGAAAGGGCGCAAGTATTACTCTTTGCTTGACAATTGGAACAGGTATCGGTGGTTGCTTAATCATTGATGGCCAAGTTTTCCATGGCTTTAGTAATTCTGCCTGTGAAGTTGGTTATTTGCACATGCAAGATGGAGCCTTCCAAGATTTAGCCTCTACGACAGCACTTGTTAAGTATGTCGCTGATGCACATGGTGATGAGGTAGAACAGTGGAATGGTCGCCGAATTTTCAAGGAAGCAACCGAAGGCAACAAACTCTGTATGGAGGGGATTGACCGCATGGTAGACTATCTTGGGAAAGGTCTTGCTAACATTTGTTATGTTGCCAATCCTGAGGTTGTTATACTAGGTGGTGGTATTATGGGGCAGGAAGCGATTTTGAAACCAAAAATTCGTAAAGCTCTAAAAAATGCGCTTGTTCCAAGTCTAGCGGAAAAAACAAGATTAGAATTTGCGCATCATCAAAATACTGCAGGTATGCTTGGAGCATACTATCACTTCAAAACAAAACAATCCTAAGTTGGCCTTGCCAATTTAGGATTTTTTGGTGCTAAATAGTAGCAAAAATATTCAGTAAAAATCTAGTTAAAACTTTGGAAACCCTTGCATTTTTCAAGATAATATAGTATATTTATTATACTGCAGAAACTCTAGGTAAAATTTTTGCTAATGGAAGCATTATTTTATTTTCAAAAAATGTAAGCGATTTCTAAAAGCTTGTATTTGTTCAAAATAAATAGCTCAGAGAAAGAATTTTAAGCTAGGGAATCAAACAAAAAATGTCGCCAGCTAAAGCTGGGCTTGGGCAGTAGCTGACTGCTCTAGAATAGTAGGAGTATTTGATGAAACAATATTTTTTAGAAAAAGGTAGAATATTTAGTATTCGTAAGCTAACTGTCGGTGTTGCTTCTGTAGCTGTTGGTCTTGCTTTTTTTGCATCTGGGAATGTTGCGGCCAATGAAGTCGTTACGGAACCAAAACTTGAAGTGGATAGTCAAGCAAAAGAAGTGGCAGATACAAGCAAGGAAACTCCAGGAGTTGCCAAAGAAGTAGCTGAAAAACCAGCTCCTCTTGCAGAAAATGCAGTAGAAGAATCAGGTGATTTACTCCCTGAAGAAATTCCTGATCGAGCTTATCCTGATACGCCAGTGAAAAAAATGGATACTTCAGCCATTGTTTCAGAGAAAGAAAGTCCACAAGTAGAGACTAAGAGCATTTTGAAACCTACAGAAGTGGCTCCATCTGAAAGCGAAAAAGAAAATAGAGCCATTATCAATGACGGACAAGACCTTAAGCATATTAATTATGAAGGTCAACCAGCTACATCAGCGGCGATGGTTTATACAATTTTCAGTTCACCTCTAGCAGGTGGTGGAACTCAGCGTTACCTCAATTCAGGTTCTGGTATCTTTGTGGCTCCAAACATCATGTTGACAGTGGCTCATAATTTCTTGAAGAAGGATGCCGAAACCAATGCTGGTAATATCTTAGGCGGTGATACTGCTAAGTTCTATTACAATGTAGGTTCAAATTCTGCTAAGAATAATTCTTTACCAACTTCAGGAAAAACTGTTTTGTTCCAAGAAAAGGACATCCATTTCTGGAATAAAGAGAAGTTTGGTGAAGGGTACAAAAATGACCTAGCCTTGGTTGTGGCTCCAGTTCCAGTACAGATTGCAAGCCCAAATAAGGCTGCAACCTTTACTCCTTTAGCTGAGTACCGTACCTATAACCCTGGTGAGCCAGTTAGCACGATCGGCTACCCAACAGATTCTACTTCTCCAGAATTGAAAGAACCAATCGTACCTGGTCAATTGTATAAGGCTGATGGTGTTGTTAAAGGTACTGAAAAGTATGATGATAAGGGAACAGTTGGTGTCACTTACCGTTTGACTTCTGTATCAGGTCTTTCAGGTGGAGGTATCATCAACGGTGATGGCAAAGTTATCGGTATTCACCAACGTGGTACAGTTGATAATATGAACATTCCTGAAAAAGACCGTTTCGGTGGAGGTCTTGTCCTATCTCCAGAACAACTAGCATGGGCTAAAGGCATCATTGATAAATACGGTGTTAAAGGCTGGTATCAAGGCGATAACGGTAGCCGTTATTATTTCACTCCAGAGGGAGAAATGCTCAGAAATAAGACAGCAGTTATTGGCGAAAATAAATACTCTTTCGATGAAAGCGGTGTAGCAACTCTTCTTGAAGGTGTTGAATATGGACGAGTTGTTATCGAACACGTAGACCAGAAAGATAATCCAGTCAAAGAAAACGATACTTTTGTTGAAAAGACAGAAGTTGGAACTCAGTTCGACTATAACTATAAAACAGAAATTGAAAAGACTGACTTCTTCAAGAAGAATAAAGAAAAATATGAGATTGTATCAATTGATGGCAAAGCTGTCAATAAACAGCTAAAAGATGCCTGGGGAGAGGATTATAGCGTTGTGAGCAAGGCTCCTGCAGGAACTCGCGTTATCAAGGTTGTTTATAAAGTCAATAAAGGTTCCTTCGACCTTCGTTACCGCTTGAAAGGTACAGATCAAGAATTGGCACCTGCAACTGTGGACAACAACGAAGGAAAAGAATATGAAGTTTCCTTTGTCCATAGATTCCAAGCTAAAGAAATCACGGGCTACCGTGCAGTAAATGCAAGCCAAGAAGCTACCATCCAACACAAAGGAGTGAACCAAGTTATTTTTGAATACGAAAAGATTGAAGATCCAAAACCAGTAACACCAGTCACTCCAGTCGTTGATCCAAAAGATGAAGAAACAGAAATTGCTGCTTATGGACCACTTCCAAGCAAGGCACAATTGGACTACCACAAGGAAGAATTGGCCGCCTTCATCCACTATGGTATGAATACTTATACCAACTCTGAATGGGGGAACGGTAGAGAAAATCCTCAAAACTTTAACCCAACTAACCTTGATACAGACCAGTGGATTAAGACTTTGAAGGATGCCGGATTCAAACGAACAATCATGGTTGTAAAACACCACGACGGTTTTGTGATTTATCCATCTAAATATACAGACCACACGGTTGCTGCTAGTCCATGGAAAGATGGTAAGGGAGACCTTCTCGAAGAAATCTCTAAATCAGCGACTAAGTATGACATGAATATGGGTGTTTACCTATCACCATGGGATGCTAATAACCCTAAATATCATGTTTCAACTGAGAAAGAGTACAATGAATACTATCTCAACCAACTCAAGGAAATCCTTGGAAATCCTAAATACGGTAACAATGGTAAATTCATCGAAGTTTGGATGGACGGTGCGCGTGGTAGCGGAGCTCAAAAAGTAACCTACACCTTTGACGAGTGGTTCAAGTACATCAAGGAAGCTGAAGGAGATATCGCTATCTTCTCTGCTCAACCAACAAGTGTCCGTTGGATCGGTAATGAACGTGGTATCGCTGGAGATCCAGTTTGGCATAAGGTTAAGAAAGCTAAAATCACTGACGATGTGAAGAATGACTATCTCAACCACGGAGATCCAGATGGTGATATGTACTCTGTAGGTGAAGCAGATGTTTCTATCCGTTCAGGTTGGTTCTACCATGACAATCAACAACCAAAATCAATCAAAGATTTGATGGATATCTACTTCAAGTCTGTTGGTCGTGGAACGCCACTTCTACTCAACATTCCACCAAATAAAGAAGGTAAATTCGCAGATGCAGACGTCGCTCGTTTGAAAGAATTCCGAGCAACCTTGGATCAAATGTATGCAACTGATTTTGCTAAAGGCGCAACAGTTACTGCAAGCTCTACTCGTAAGAATCACTTGTACCAAGCAAGCAACCTAACCGATGGTAAGGATGATACTAGTTGGGCATTGTCAAATGATGCCAAGACAGGTGAATTTACTGTGGATCTCGGTCAAAAGAGACGCTTTGACGTAGTCGAACTAAAAGAAGATATTGCTAAAGGTCAACGTATCTCTGGATTTAAGGTTGAAGTTGAGCTCAATGGTCGCTGGGTTCCATATGGAGAAGGTTCGACTGTTGGTTATCGTCGTCTCGTCCAAGGTCAACCTGTGGAAGCACAAAAGATTCGTGTGACTATTACTGGTGCGCAAGCAACACCTATTTTGACAAACTTCTCTGTTTATAAAACTCCAAGCAGTATCGAGAAAACAGATGGTTACCCTCTAGGACTAGATTACCATTCAAATACAACAGCAGATAAAGCAAATACAACTTGGTATGACGAATCTGAAGGTATCCGCGGAACTTCTATGTGGACTAACCAAAAAGATGCAAGCGTCACTTACCGTTTCAACGGAACTAAGGCTTATGTCGTATCTACAGTGGATCCAAACCACGGTGAAATGTCGGTTTACGTTGATGGTCAAAAGGTTGCAGACGTACAAACCAATAATGCAGCTCGTAAACGTAGCCAGATAGTTTATGAAACAGATGACTTGGCTCCAGGTGAACACACCATCAAACTCGTCAACAAAACTGGCAAAGCTATTGCAACTGAAGGTATCTATACGCTCAATAATGCTGGTAAAGGTATGTTTGAGTTGAAAGAAACAACCTATGAAGTTCAAAAAGGACAACCAGTTACTGTAACCATTAAACGTGTTGGTGGTAGCAAGGGAGCTGCGACAGTTCATGTTGTGACTGAGCCAGGAACAGGGGTTCACGGTAAGGTTTATAAAGATACAACAGCTGATTTGACCTTCCAAGATGGTGAAACAGAAAAGACTTTGACAATTCCGACAATTGACTTTACTGAACAAGCTGATTCAATCTTTGACTTTAAAGTGAAAATGACTAGCGCTTCAGACGATGCCTTGCTTGGATTTGCAACTGAAGCAACTGTTCGAGTAATGAAGGCTGAATTGCTTCAAAAAGATCAAGTCAGTCATGATGATCAGGCAAGTCAACTTGACTATAGCCCAGGTTGGCACCATGAAACCAATTCATCAGGTAAATACCAAAACACTGAGTCTTGGGCGTCATTTGGTCGTTTAACAGAAGAGCAAAAGAAAAATGCTAGTGTAACAGCCTACTTCTACGGTACAGGTTTAGAAATTAAAGGTTTTGTAGACCCAGGTCATGGTATCTACAAGGTGACGTTAGACGGTAGAAGAGTCGAGTATCAAGATGGCCTAGGTAATGCGTCTGAATACAACGGTAAGAAGTACTTCAGTGGTACAGCTGCCACACGTCAAGGTGATCAGACTCTCGTTCGTTTGACAGGACTTGAAGAAGGTTGGCATGCTGTAACCTTGCAATTGGATCCAAAACGTAATGATACTACGAAAAATATTGGTATCCAAGTTGACCAGTTTATCACTCATGGAGAAGATAGTGCTCTTTATACCAAAGAAGAGTTGCTTCAAGCTATGAAGAACTGGAAGGATGAATTGGATAAATTTGACCAAACAAGCTTGAAGAACACTCCAGAGGCGCGTCAAGCCTTCAAGTCAAACTTGGACAAATTATCAGAACAACTTTCAGCAAGTTCTGCAAATGCACAAGAAGTTCTGAAAACAGCAACAGTTCTGCAAACGATCCTTGATAAGGAAGAAAACTACGGTGTCGAAGAAACACCAGCCCAACCAGAAGAGCCTAACTATGATAAGGCTATGGCAAGTCTGACAGAGGCCATCCAAAACAAGAGCAAGGAACTAGGTGATGATAAGGAAGCTAAGAAGAAACTAGTTGAGTTGTCCGAGCAAGCCATCGCAGCGATTGAAGCAGCCAAGACTCAGGATGCAGTCGATAAGGCCTT
>NZ_JAPVZO010000039.1:0-12398 GCF_041432445.1 Streptococcus sp. 27098_8_69
AGTAATCTAGTCTTTTTTGCTTTAAATAAATCCTATAAATCCTGCAAAATTCTGAAACTTCCTCCTACAATTTGATATAATAGAGGGAAGAACTTGATTGAAGGAGAAAATTATGTCGGTTTTAGTCAAAGAAGTGATTGATAAGCTCAGACTAGACATTGTCTATGGTGAGCCTGAATTACTTGAAAAGAAAATCAATACCGCGGATATTACGCGACCAGGGCTTGAAATGACGGGGTATTTTGACTACTATACTCCAGAGCGGATTCAACTTTTGGGAATGAAAGAGTGGTCTTATCTGATTAGTATGTCTTCTCATAACCGCTACCAGGTTTTGAAAAAGATGTTTCAACCAGAAACACCTGCAGTTATTGTTGCGCGTGGTTTAGTAGTTCCAGAGGAAATGTTAAAGGCCGCTAGAGAATGTAAAATCGCTATTTTAACGAGTCGTACAGCAACAAGTCGTCTGTCTGGAGAATTGTCAAGTTACCTAGATTCTCGTTTGGCTGAGCGTGAAAGTGTACATGGTGTCTTGATGGATATCTATGGTATGGGTGTGCTCATTCAGGGTGACAGTGGTATTGGTAAGAGTGAGACAGGTTTAGAACTCGTGAAACGAGGACACCGTTTGGTAGCGGATGACCGTGTAGATATCTTTGCTAAGGATGAAATGACTCTCTGGGGTGAACCAGCTGAAATCTTGAAGCATTTACTTGAGATTCGTGGTGTTGGTATTATAGATGTGATGAGTCTTTATGGTGCCAGTGCAGTTAAGGACTCTTCACAAGTTCAGTTAGCTGTCTATCTAGAAAATTATGACACGCAAAAGACTTTTGATCGCCTAGGCAATAATGCTGAGGAGTTGGAGATTTCTGGAGTATCCATTCCACGTATACGCATTCCTGTAAAAACAGGACGTAATATTTCTGTCGTTATCGAAGCAGCAGCGATGAATTATCGTGCTAAGGAAATTGGCTTTGATGCTACTCGATTGTTTGAAGAAAGATTGACAAATCTGATTGCAAAGAACGAGGTGAAAGATGATTGATCCAATTGCTTTTCAAATTGGCCCTTTTGCTGTTAGATGGTATGCGCTCTGCATCGTTTCAGGTCTTGTTTTAGCGGTATACCTTGCCAGTAAAGAAGCGCCTAAAAAGAAGATTTTATCTGATGATATTTTGGACTTCATCTTAATTGCCTTTCCTTTATCCATCATTGGCGCTAGACTCTACTATGTTATTTTTAGATTTGATTATTATAGCCAACATCTGGGAGAGATTTTTGCTATTTGGAATGGTGGTCTTGCGATTTATGGCGGTTTAATTACTGGAGCGATTGTTCTCTATATCTTTGCTGATCGCAAATTAATCAATACTTGGGATTTCTTAGATATTGCAGCTCCGAGCGTCATGATTGCTCAGAGTCTAGGGCGTTGGGGAAACTTCTTTAACCAAGAAGCTTATGGAGCAGTCGTTGACAATCTTGATTACTTACCTGATTTTATTAAGAATCAGATGTATATTGATGGCTCATACCGCCAACCAACCTTCTTATACGAATCTATCTGGAATCTGATCGGTTTTGCCTTGATTGTCATTTTTAGACGCCGATTAAAGAATATCCGTCGTGGTCATATCACTGCCTTTTATCTAATTTGGTACGGATTTGGACGTATGATTATCGAGGGCATGCGTACGGATAGTCTCATGTTCTTTGGGCTCCGAGTATCCCAGTGGTTGTCTGCCCTATTGATTGGCCTTGGTATTTATATCATCTTTTATCAAAATCGGAAAAAAGCACCATTTTATAATGTAAAAAAGGAGAATTAAAATGTTAGAAGTGGCTTATATTATTGTGGCAATTGCCTTGGTTGTATTTTTAGTTTATCTGATTATTACCCTTCAAAAAGTTGGTCGTGTAATTGATGAAACTGAAAAAACTGTTAAAACTTTAACATCAGATGTAGATGTAACTCTTCATCAAACAAATGAATTGCTTACAAAAGTCAACGTTCTTGTTGATGATATCAATGTCAAAGTTGCTACAATTGATCCCCTCTTTACAGCAGTTGCAGACCTTTCTGTTTCTGTTTCTGACATAAATGAGCAAGCACGTGTTTTGAGTAAAAAAGCATCATCTGCTGGATCAAAAACTATAAAAACTGGTGCAGGTTTATCTGCCATTCGTGTTGCAAGTAAATTTTTTAAAAAATAAAAAAGGAGTTGACTAATGGGAAAACTATCATCTATCCTTTTAGGAACTGTTTCAGGTGTTGCAGCTGCCTTGTTTCTAACTAGTGACAAAGGAAAACAAGTTAGAAGCCAAGTACAAGAATTTTTAGAAGATCTAAAAGAAGATCCTGAGTATGCTAAAGAGCAGGTTTGTGAAAAATTAACGGATGTCAAAGAACAAACCAAAGAATTCGTTCTTAAAACAAAAGAGCAGATTGAATCTGGGGAAATTACTCTTGACACTGTCTTAGATAAAGCAAAATACCATGCTCAACAAGCGACTGAAGCTTCAAAAGAAACCTTGAATCATTTTAAATCACAACTGGAAGAAAAAGTAGTTGTGGAAGAAAAAGAAAATGGTCAAGAAATTGTCATTGAGCTTCAAGAAAATTAATATAGAGTCACCATTTCCTGGTTTTCTAGAAAATCAAGAATGGTGATTTTTTTCTTTTAAGGAATTCTTTGTGATATAATGGCAGTATAGAAAGTTCAGTATTTAGATTCCTTTCTTAATTTACTGAAATTTTAACAGCAGGTTATTGATCTTTATACGGATGGGAAAATGGAACTAGATGATAAAATAGAAAAAGATGACCTTGTACTTTTTTACAGAGTTGTTTGGAAGTCTAAAATTAGCGGTTCTGTCCGTAACCTAAATAACATGCCTGATGAACTGGGTTATTATAACAAATAGTTATTTAAAAATTGAAAGGATTTAAAATGTGATGTATTAAAGTAGAGTAAACTTCCTAATTTGAGGAAAAGAAAAAATTGTGATTTTGTTAACAGAAAATGTTGACACCTTCTATATTATATATAGAAATGCTAGTTAAAAAGGAATTGGGTAACATGAAAGATATCTTTAATAAACGCCAACGTTTTTCGATTCGAAAGTTTTCTGTTGGAGTGGCATCTGTACTAATAGGGGTTTCCTTATTTGCTCCAACTCAAGGAGTCTTAGCTTCTACGGAAAATAATAATGATAATAATACAGGGATAGAAGTTAATTCTGAAACTGACAATTCTCTGCCGACTGTGGAGATCAAAGAAGAAGCTCAAAGTATCTCAGAACATCGAAACAATGCTTCTTCTGAGATAGATGCTAAAGAGATTTCAACAGTAGCTACAAAAGAGACAGTTCTAGATACTTCCGGTGGTAAGGAAAATATCAATTCGACGGCAACTACTTTGGTGGCTGGTGAAGACAGATCAAGTGCTCCAGAGGTTAGAGCAGCATCAAATCCTACTGAGATTAAAAAATATGAATTGACTGAGGAAGATGCTAAAAAAATCAAAGCAGGAATAATCGGTTCAGAAGGGGATAAGTATGATAGCCTATTACTAGATGGAGAACAGTTAAAACCGAATGGTTATACAGATAACGATTATTTGAGTGATAAAGATGAAATCTATATTTATGAAAAAAATGGGAAAAAGTATGTAGGTTATAACAGTCATCCGTTACTAGAAGATACTGATGGTGATGGTATTATTGATAGTGACGAAAAGCCAGATGAAAAATTAAAATGGAATGTAAGTGAACGTGATATGATTATGTTCATGGAATTGGCTTACCGTGACGATAAGTACATTGACAGAGTACTGGATCATAAGAGACCTTTAACAGAAGCAGAGTTATACAAAAAGAAAGGTGAAAGTAAACCACGCTATGAATATATGATGATGAATAGGGAATTGGGACCTTATTGGGAAAGAAAGAAAAGTTATCATACATCCAGTGGACTTGATGCTGTATTATTTGAGACTAAGAGCGATTTCTTATATTTACCAAATGGAACTGCCCAGGTACTAGCATTTCGTGGGACTAGTGATTCTAAAGATATAGGTGCTGATATAACACTTGGAACAGGGAGTAATCCTAAACAGGCGATAGAAGCAGAAGAAATTATGCGTGAATTAGCCAAGGATAAGAGTATCACCAACCTTTATCTAACAGGACATTCTCTGGGAGGATATTTAGTACAACGGGCAATGGTTGAAGCCTATCAGTTGGCATATTCTGACAGCAGAGTCATGTCTACTAAAGAACAGCTGGCTTATAGAAACTTTTATAATAATGTATTAAAAAAAGGAACAACATTTAATGCTCCAAAAGTGAGGACAGGTCTTCTCTCATCATCTGCGTTTTGGCAAAAAGGTTTAGATAGTAAAAAAATAGCTAAGTCAGGTAAACTGACCCATTATATAGTTAATAACGATTCTACTATAGGAAAAAGTGTCAGTAATGATAGTGATGTTGTTATAAATGTTGGGGATACAAAAGGAGGGCATAGTTCCCGTTCTTATTTTGAAGCCGATATGATTAATAGACGACCAGAGTTTATTTCTGGGAAACGAATTTCCTTAGATGGGATAGGTTTTCAAAATCCTAAGATTACTACAGCCAAGTCTCTAGAAAAAGTTGGAGAAACTGTTGTATATAGCAAACTCGGAAATGACATCATTAAGTCAACAACTGTTAGTATGAAAGATCCTGATACAGGACAGATTACTAAAAATACACTTGATGAAATGTTCAAAAAAGATGGTGCAAAGGACAAAGTAGAAACAACAGCAATCCCATCACCTAAGAAATACGTAAAAGATGATACACGCGAAAAAGGACAAGTTAATGTTGAAGAGCCTGGAAAAACTGGGAAACAGACGGTAACAACAACTTATAGTGTAAATCCTAACACTGGAGATCTTATTGAACATGTAGGACAACCAGTAGTTAAGCAACCGGCAACAGAAACAGTTGTCAAAGTCGCAGCCAAGGACGAAGTAGAATACATTAAAAAAGGAGACGATGTTGTTAAGAAGACAACGAGCTACACAGTAAACTCAAAAACTGGCAGTCTTACTTCGGCTGAGAAGGAAGAAGTAGTCAATAGAGGTGGCGCTAAGGATATAGTTGAGTATAATTTAGTTGAACCCAAACCAGTTTATTTAAAAGATGAGAACAGTCCAAAAGGTACTGTTACCGTTCAATTTCCAGGGAAAGCAGGACAAACTAAAGTCACCACAACCTATAGCGTAAATCCAGTAAATGGAACCCTAATTCCATCAAAAGGCGAACCAAAAGTCGTATATAGACCAATAGCTATAGTTGTAAAAGTGGGAGCTAAGGATAAAGTAGTAGAAACGCCAATTGAACCTGAAGTTGAGTATGTTAGAGATGGTGAAAAAGACTTCGGTACATCAGATCAGCGTATTGAGGGTAAAAAAGGTAAAACGGTTACTACAACCACTTACGATGTAGATTCAAAGGACGGTCATATCACAGAACACGTTGGCAACCCAGTCGTCATCCCAGCAGGTAAGACAATCGTTAAAGTTGGTGCGAAAACTAAGGTTGAACAATCTAAAGATTCTGAAGGTCGTGATGTGATTGATACCACTACCTATGAAGTTGATTCAAAAACAGGTAAGGTAACTCCAACAACAGTTCGAACTTATGGGAAAACGAAAGCACCAACGGTTGTGAAGAGAGTAGTACCGTCTCCAGTAGTTTATGAAAAAGATGGTACAAAAGAAAAAGGTACAACCCCAACTACTGTTAAAGGTGAAGATGGTGAAGACACTATCACAACAACTTACACTGTGGATCCTAATACTGGAAAGATTACAGCAAGTGAAGGTAAACCAGTTCGTACGAAAGCACCAACGAATACTATTGTCAAAGTTCCAGCGAAGGATAAAGTAGAAACAACAGAAATTCCATCACCTAAGAAATATGTAAAAGATGATACACGCGACAAAGATCAACCAAATGTGGAAGAAGCAGGCCAAGCAGGTTCAAGCACTACCACAACAACATATAGTGTTGATTCTACTACAGGCGCTATTACAGAAACAGTAGGAAAACCAGTAGTAGTAAATCCAACAGCAACAATTGTCAAAGTTCCAGCGAAGGACAAAGTAGTAGAAACACTGATTGAACCAGAAGTTGAGTATGTGAGAGATGGTGAACGAGAAGTTGACACTCCTAATGAACGCGTTGAAGGAGCTAAAGGTAAAACAGTTACTACCACCACTTACGATGTAGATCCAAACGACGGTCATATCACAGAAGACGTTGGTACCCCAGTCGTCACTCCAGCAGGTAAGACAATTGTTAAAGTTGGTGCGAAAACTAAGGTTGAACGTAATAAGGATGACCAAGGTCGCGATGTGATTGATACCACTATATATGAAGTTAATCCAAAAACAGGTAAGGTAACTCCAACAACCGTTCGAACTTATGGAACAACGAAAGCACCTACGGTTGAGAAGAGAGTAGTACCATCACCTGTTATCTATGAAAAAGATGATACGAAAGAAAAAGGTGCAGCCTCAACTACTGTTAAAGGTGAAGATGGTGAAGACACTATCACAACCATTTACACTGTGGATCCTAATACTGGAAAGATTACAGCAAGTGAAGGTCAACCAGTTCGTACGAAAGCACCAACGAATACAGTCGTTAAAGTCGCAGCGAAGGATAAAGTAGAAACAACAGCAATCCCATCACCTAAGAAATACGTAAAAGATGATACGCGCGATAAAGGCCAAGACAATGTAGAAGAAGCAGGACAAGCAGGTTCAAGCACAGTAACAACTACTTACGAAGTAAATCCATCAGATGGAACAATTACAGAAAGAGTAGGAGAACCAGTAGTAGTAAATCCAACAGTAACAATTGTCAAAGTCGCAGCCAAGGACAAAGTAGTAGAAACACCGATTGAACCTGAAGTTGAATATGTTAGAGATGGTGAACGAGATGTTGACACACCTAATGAACGTATTGAAGGAGCTAAAGGTAAAATAGTTACTACAACCACTTACGATGTAGATTCAAACGACGGTCATATCACAGAACACGTTGGTAACCTAGTCGTCACCCCAGCAGGTAAGACAATTGTTAAAGTTGGTGCAAAAACTAAGGTTGAACAATCTAAAGATTCTGAAGGTCGTTATGTGATTGATACCACTACCTATGAAGTTGATCCAAAAACAGGTAAGGTAACTCCAACAACCGTTCGAACTTATGGGAAAACGAAAGCACCAACAGTTGAGAAGAGAGTAGTACCGTCTCCAGTAGTTTATGAAAAAGATGATACGAAAGAAAAAGGTACAGCCCCAACTACTGTTAAAGGTGAAGATGGTGAAGACACTATCACAACCATTTACACTGTGGATCCTAATACTGGAAAGATTACAGCAAGTGAAGGTCAACCAGTTCGTACGAAAGAACCAACTAATACTATTGTTAAAGTTGCAGCGAAGGACAAAGTAGAAACAACCGAAATCCCTTCACCTAAGAAATATGTAAAAGATGATACGCGCGAAAAAGGCCAAGACAATGTAGAAGAAGCAGGCCAAGCAGGTTCAAGCACTACCACAACAACATATAGTGTTGATCCTACTACAGGCGTTATTACAGAAAGAGTAGGGAAACCAGTAGTAGTAAATCCAACAGAAACAATTGTCAAAGTCGCAGCGAAGGACAAAGTAGTAGAAATCCCGATTGAACCAGAAGTTGAATATGTTAGAGATGGTGAACGAGAAGTTGGCACACCTGATGACCGCGTTGAAGGAGCTAAAGGTAAAACAGTTACAACAACCACTTACGATGTAGATTCAAACGACGGTCATATCACAGAACACGTTGGCAATCCAGTCGTCACCCCAGCAGGTAAGACAATCGTTAAAGTTGGTGCAAAAACTCAGATTGAACAATCTAAAGATTCTGAAGGTCATGATGTGATTGATACCACTACCTATGAAGTTGATCCAAAAACAGGTAAGGTAACTCCAACAACCGTTCGAACTTATGGGAAAACGAAAGCACCAACGGTTGAGAAGAGAGTAGTACCGTCTCCAGTAGTTTATGAAAAAGATGATACGAAAGAAAAAGGTACAGCCCCAACTACTGGTACAGCCCCAACTACTGTTAAAGGTGAAGATGGTGAAGACACTATCACAACCATTTACACTGTGGATCCTAATACTGGAAAGATTACAGCAAGTGAAGGTCAACCAGTTCGTACGAAAGAACCAACGAATACAATTGTCAAAGTCGCAGCGAAGGACAAAGTAGTAGAAGCATCAATTGAACCTGAAGTTGAGTATGTTAGAGATGGTGAACGAGAAGTTGGCACACCTGATGACCGCGTTGAAGGAGCTAAAGGTAAAATAGTTACTACAACCACTTACGATGTAGATTCAAATGACGGTCATATCACAGAACACGTCGGTAACCCAGTAGTCACCCCAGCAGGTAAGACAATCGTTAAAGTAGGAGCTAAAACTAAGGTTGAACAATCTAAAGATTCTGAAGGTCGTGATGTGATTGATACCACTACCTATGAAGTTGATTCAAAAACAGGTAAGGTAACTCCAACAACAGTTCGAACTTATGGGAAAATGAAAGCACCAACAGTAGAGTTAGAACAAGATTCTAAGACAGGTGATGTTACAGTGACACCGAAGAAGCCAGATGGGTCAACATATCCACCAGGAACTAAGGTAGAAATCTCAGGTAAAGATGGTAATCCAATCGTCGTTACAATCGATGAAGATGGTAAAGGTAAAGTACCAAACAGTGATCTACCAAACGTAGAAAAAACAGGTACAGGTAAGATTACTGAACCAGGTAAATCATCTGTGGAAGTTCCTAAGGTAACAACTTTTGAAAACGATGCATTATCGGGTTCAATTGCATTGCCAGAGCTAATGATTGAGGTTCGATGGATTGATGAAGACGGAAATGTATTGAAACCATCCGTTAAGACAGGTAATGAAAAGGATGCTGAACATGGATCAATTCCAGTATATGAATTTGTACGAACTGTGATTGATGAAAATGAACCAGTAATTACTCACATTTTCAGAAAAGTAAGTGGAAATACAAATCCAAATACAATTCCAGTCACTCCAGTCACACCTGCTACTAATGGAGGTTCTGGTCAAGATACACCTG
Organism: Streptococcus sp. 27098_8_69; assembly: GCF_041432445.1. Lineage (NCBI taxonomy): Bacteria > Bacillati > Bacillota > Bacilli > Lactobacillales > Streptococcaceae > Streptococcus > Streptococcus sp. 27098_8_69. The sequence continues at coordinate 9,196 of NZ_JAPVZO010000039.1, forward strand.
CACCTTCACCAACAACTCCAACTCCAGATGCAGTTACTCCGAATGCTAATCACGGATTCATTACAACTACTATTGATAAGGAATCTAAGTCAAATGATTCTCAAAATGTATTGCCAAGACTTGGAACAGAGTCAAGTATGACTCTTGCATCTTTAGGACTCCTTGGTATGCTAAGTAGCCTTGGACTTGCGTTTGGAAAGAAAAAAGAAGACTAAAATAAGCATTTCGTTAAAGTTTGAACTACTCACTGTTAAGTGAACGATGAAATAAAAGATTAAGAAACGACCTTGTTCCTCATTTGAAGAAGTACAAGGTCGTTGTTTTATTTTTGAAAAAGGGAGACATCAGTATTGGTACCAAACCCCTCTCAAAATATTGTATGTCTTTAATCCTAGTGCTCAGTTTTGAAATGTTCCCAAAAGTTCTCAACCGGTGAGCGATTAGTACACTTGCCAATCTGATATATAGAGAATGTTATCAGAAAGAGGAATATTTCTGTTTCATTTAAACAAAATATATAAACATCTTATAAACATTCGCATATGTTTGCGCTTTATTCGAGAGGTTGAATGGCTTTATGATTGCTTAAATGAATTGAAAATGATATAATCGAGCTGTGATAGCTGTGATAGCTGTGATAGCTGTGATAGCTGTGATAGCTGTGATAGCTGTGATAGCTGTGATAGCTGTGATAGCTGTGATAGCTGTGATAGCTGTGATAGCTGTGATGTGTAAAAATTGCTCAAAAGAGTGATTTTTATTGTATTATTCCCCAGAGGGAATACTGCTTCTCAATTTGATTTTGTCTTTAATATAAGGAGGAACGATGGAAAAAAAATCAAATTCACTAAGTAGAGTAAAGCGTCGACAACAGGAAAAAGTCTTACGCTTCTCTATTCGTAAGTATAGCTTCGGTGCGGCTTCAGTTGCTGTTGCAGCGCTGATGTTTTTGGGTGCGCGTGTCGTTAGTGCGGATAGCGTAACACCTGTCGACAAACCTCATGTAGAGGCTTTAACTCAAGATACTAGTCCGCTAGCATCGCAGGATAAGGAAGAGCCTGCTAGTTCTATAAAAGTGGATACAGCTACTGCAAGTCAGCTTGTGGCACAGATCAAAGACCAGCTCCACGTCAAGGAAGCTGCTAATACAGATCTTTTAGTCCGTGCCAAGGAAGAACTTGTCAAGGCTGAACAGACTCTCGCTGATTCAAAAGTGAGTCAAGAAGAAGTGGACGCTTTAGTAGCTCGCTTGACCAATGTTTTGGACCAGCTACGAGCAGTGGAAGTATCTCAAGGCAAAGAAGATAAAAATGGTGAAAGTACACAGGAAGCAACTCCGGAAATCAAGCCAGAAGTAGTGAAGCCAACTCCAGAAATTTCAGCTAAGTCTGAGGAAACTTCAGAAAATACCAATGTTGAGCAACTGGAAAAAGCTAAAGCTAGTCTCAAAGTATCTATTGATCGTTTGGAGCAGGCTATCGCCCAAACACCTGAGAATGACTTGACACGTGAAATCTTGGAAAAAGCTATCGCCCAAGTTGCTGTAGCCAAGTCTGCATTTGGTGGTGTAGAAGTTAGCCTTCGTGATGTTGAGGATATGAATCGTGTCATCAAACGTAACGAAAGCTCTGTTATGATTGCACGTAATCGTTTGACTTCGGGGCGTAATGACGTCCGTAATGGCGCAGCTATCCCAGTTGGGACAACGCTTCGCGCTGATGCGGGGGCAACCTATGACAATGCTGTTGGGCTCTACTTCACAAAGGAAGGAGATGGCTCAGGTTATCCAGCTGGTACCATGCTCTTTAGAGACCGTAACCAAAATACTGCGGATAATCAAAGAGTTAAGGATGTCAAGGATGTCGTTAAGGTTGATGTCACTAAAAACGGAGATACATACGATTGGGTCATTGAGTTTGAAGGTAATCCTGAAAACCACCAAAATGCCCATGCTTGGTTTACCATTCCAACTGGTCATACCTTGGTAGACGACGGTTCGGCATCATTTGGTAGTTACTGGGGTGGTTCTGGTGGAAAACGACGTATTGAAACTCAAGGAAGATTACCACGAAACTTATACGACATCTTTAAAGATCAGGTTAGCTCTACGTCTAAGGATGTTAACATTGGTACCCCTGGTGGAGCTATCGAGCAGGCTTGGGGCAAAGCCGCCACTACCGATGCTTTCTGGAAAGGTGCTGATGGAGAGATTAAAACATTTGAAGAAATCATTTCAAAACCTGATACACTCTATTTTAATCGTACAGGTGGTGCCCGTACGACAACGGAGAAGGATGTTCTGGTATCAGATTATTTGAAGGATTGGTTGATCCAGCATACGCAAAGAGTCTATCATTTTGATATTGATTATCGTGGTAGAACTAAGGATAGTGCATCAAACTATATCTTTCGTTTCAAAACCAAGGCTGCTGAGGGGACTCCACTCATGTATGCAGCAGGGATGCGCTCCTATGAGTTCAGCACCCACCGAAATGATATGCAATGGTATGGTTTGCCATCTCCTAAGGTGACGGGGGCTGATCAAACTATCGAAAAAGGTAAGGAAATTCGACTTGAATTTACAACTAAAGATAATCTAGCAGGATTTTCACTTGGTGATCCAAAACTAGGTTATAATACAGCTGATTCTATCAAGTTAGTGGATAGTAAGCTGGAACTTAAAGATCAAAAAGTTGAAGTTCATAAAGTGAGTGATTATGAGCACAAGCTCATTATTACAGGTCGTGTTGCTTCTGAACCTAGCGATACAGGTTATCAGGTCAAGGTCAAGTCTGTCAATAACGTCGGACAAAGTGCGGAGTTTACATCAACTGTCAAGGTTACACAATCTATTACACCAACATTAGAGTTGAATCAAGATCCTAAGACAGGTGACGTTACAGTAACACCGAAGAAACCAGATGGCTCAACATACCCACCAGAAACTAAGGTAGAAATCCCAGGTAAAGGTGACAAGCCAATCCCAGTCACAATCGGTAAAGACGGTAAAGGTAAAGTACCTAATAGTGATTTACCTGAAGGTAATGTCCCAGGTACAGGTAAGATTACAGAACCAGGTCAACCAACTGTTGAAGTTCCTGATGTAACAACACCAGCTAAGATAACACCAGCTGACCAGGTAGCACCAACAATTACTAAATTAACTGATAATCGTAATGCAGAAATTGATAGTAAAAACCCAC
>NZ_JAPVZO010000040.1:0-11953 GCF_041432445.1 Streptococcus sp. 27098_8_69
GAACCGACGATCAAGCTTTTGCAGAGCCGTGCCTTACCACTTGGCTATACCGCCTTAACTTTTATTATTATACCTTTTAAATTAAATCTCGTCAATAGTTTCTTTTCTGAAAATGTAAGTTTTCCTGCTTTCAAAAGGCATGCGACAAAATATTCTGAAAATTCGTTTACTTTTAAAAGGGATTATGGTATAATCAACAGTATCTCATTAATTTTAATAGAGGAGTTAATTAAACATGAAAAAAAGTCGGATTCTTGCAGTAGCGGGGGTGTCCTTGCTTGCGGCAGGCGTTCTCGCAGCTTGTGGTTCTTCAAAATCATCAAATGCTGAAGCACCAAAAGCCTATGGCTATACTTATACTGCTGACCCAGAAACATTGGACTACCTTATCTCTGGGAAACAAAGTACAAAAGTTGCTACTTCAAATGGTATCGATGGACTCTTTACAAATGATAAGTATGGTAACCTTACTCCTGCAGTCGCTGAAGACTGGTCAGTATCTCAAGATGGATTAACATACACTTATAAGATTCGTAAAGGTGTAAAATGGCTCACATCTGATGGTGAAGAATATGCAGAAGTAACTGCAAATGACTTTGTTACAGGTTTGAAACACGCAGCCGACAATAAATCAGCCGCTCTTTACCTAGCACAAAATTCTGTTAAAGGATTGGCTGACTATGTATCAGGGAATAATACAGACTTCTCTGCTGTAGGTGTAAAAGCTGTTGATGATTACACTCTTCAATACACTTTGAACCAACCAGAACCATACTGGAACTCTAAATTGTCTTACGCAATCTTCTGGCCTTTGAACGCAGAGTTTGAAAAATCAAAAGGTAAAGACTTTGGTAAGGCAACAGACCCAACATCATTGCTTTACAATGGACCTTTCTTGCTTAAAGGGTTGACGGCTAAGTCTTCTATCGAATTTGCGAAGAATGAACAGTATTGGGATAAAGATAATGTTCACATCGATACTGTAACACTTTCTTATTATGATGGTTCAGACCAAGAGTCACTTGAGCGTAACTTTACAAATGGTGCATACAGTTATGCCCGTCTCTTCCCTACTAGCTCAAACTATTCTAAGGTAGCAGAAACATATAAAGACAATATTTACTATACTCCACAAGGAGCTGGTATTGCTGGTTTGGGTGTTAATATTGACCGTCAAAGCTATAAGTACACATCCAAAACAACTGACGAAGAAAAAACATCTACTAAGAAAGCCCTTCTCAATAAAGACTTCCGTCAAGCTTTGAACTTTGCTTTTGATCGTACTGCTTATTCAGCTCAGCTAAATGGTAAGGATGGAGCAGCACTTGCTGTCCGTAACCTCTTCGTAAAACCAGAATTTGTTTCAGCAAATGGAAAATCATTTGGTGATTTGGTTACTGAGAAGGTTGTTTCTTATGGTGATGAATGGAAAGATGTAAACTTTGCGGATGCTCAAGATGGTCTTTACAATGCTGATAAAGCTAAAGCAGAACTAGCTAAAGCTAAAAAAGCCCTTGAAGCAGATGGTGTAAAATTCCCAATCCACTTGGATATTCCAGTCGACCAAACATCTAAAAACTATATCGCTCGTATCCAATCATTTAAACAATCTGTTGAGACCGCTTTGGGTACAGATAATGTAGTTATCGATATTCCACAAATCACTACAGATGAATTAAACAATATCACATACTACGCAGCTAGTGCGGCAGCAGAAGATTGGGACCTTTCAGGTGCTGTTGGATGGAATCCAGACTTTGATGATCCATCAACTTACCTTGATATCTTGAAATCAACTAATAGTGAAACAACTAAGACCTACATGGGCTATGATAATCCATCAAACCCAGCGGTTGCTCAAGTTGGTTTGAAAGAATATGATAAATTAGTTGATGATGCAGCTAGTGAAACAAGTGACCTTAACAAACGTTATGAGAAATATGCAGCAGCTCAAGCTTGGTTAACAGATAGCTCACTCTTCCTTCCAGCTATGTCATCTTCAGGAGCAGCACCAGTTATTTCTCGTGTAGTACCATTCTCAGCCTCTTACACTCAATCTGGTGATAAAGGTTCAGATGTATACTTCAAGTACCTTCAATTGCAAGCTAACACTGTAACAACCAAAGAGTACAAGGAAGCTCGTGAAAAATGGCTCAAAGAAAAAGCTGAATCGAACGAAAAAGCTCAAAAAGAGTTAGCGAGTCATGTGAAATAAATAATGCTCATCAGAACTTTCTCTCCTAAAGGAGAAGGTTCTTTTGGGATTTTAAAGGAAATAATATGAAAAAATATGTTTTTATGCGTATCTTGCGGTCGTTGGTTTCTATTTTCTTAGTAACGACCTTGATTTACACAATCATCTATACGATGGTTCCACGGAAGTTGATCTTCAAACAAGATACTAACTACAATAAAATTGCAACCACGGCTGATAAACGTGATAACTATGAAAATACCGTCTTTGAGCGTATGGGTTATATCGAATATTACGATACGAAAGAGTTGCAGGAAAAAGCTAGTAGCATTGACTCTTCTGTTACAGTAGATGCAAATGATACAAATAAAGCAATCTATGAAAAATATATCCAACAACTTGGTAATGGTTGGACTCTAGGTGAGTTTACAGAGAGTGGACAATTCTACGCTACACGTGAAATTCCTATTTTTGAGCGTGTGTTCAAATTCTATGCAAACTTGCTTGATATTGACCATACAAACAAGATCCAAGACCCTGAGAATCCTAACTTAGAGCGTTATTTGCGCTTTGAGAATGACCCGGCTATCGGTTGGTCTCTTGTGGGTTCAGGTACTAAACACAAATACCTCTTGTACTTCAATAGTCAGTTCCCATTTGTTCACCAAAACTTTGTCAACTTGAACCTAGGAGATTCTTATCCAACTTATGCCAATACTCCTGTTCTTCAGGTTATTACACAAGGACAAGGACAAACGAAGACTTCTGAAGTTCAATTCCCAACTGGTAAGAAAACATCATCAGTTAACATTTACTCAAGAACTTATAAATCTCCGAGTCAAGCTGATGCTCGTGAAGTAGCCAACTACGGTAAAGATGATCCATATACAGCTACTGAGAGCAACTATCAGTACCCATCAATGATTGCAAGTTCTGCTATCACTGGTTTGATTGGTCTTGCGATTTCATATGCGATTGCAGTTCCTCTTGGTTCAGCAATGGCTCGTTTCAAGAATACTTGGATTGACAGCCTCTCTACAGGTACTTTGACCTTCTTGATGGCCCTCCCAACGATTGCTCTAGTTTATATCATTCGTTTGATTGGTTCTTCTATCGGATTCCCAGACTCATTCCCAATCTTGGGTGCTGGAGACTGGCGTTCATATGTCCTTCCATCAGTCATTCTTGGATTACTTGGAGCACCTGGTCTAGCTATCTGGATTCGTCGTTACATGATTGACTTACAATCTCAAGACTTTGTCCGTTTTGCTAGAGCTAAAGGTCTTTCTGAAAAAGAAATTTCTAACAAACACATCTTTAAAAACGCTATGGTACCACTCGTTTCTGGTATCCCAGGCTCAATTATTGGTGTTATTGGTGGAGCAACTCTTACTGAAACAGTCTTTGCCTTCCCAGGTATGGGTAAAATGTTGATTGACTCTGTAAAAGCATCAAACAACAATATGGTGGTTGGTCTGGTCTTCATCTTTACATGTGTTTCAATTTTCTCTTACTTGATTGGAGATATTTGGATGACTATTATTGACCCACGTATTAAATTGACAGAGAAAGGAGGCAAATAATGTCTACGATTAGTAATGATAAATTTCAATTTGTAAAACGAGATGATTTTGCCTCTGAAGCAATTGATGCTCCTGCCTACTCATATTGGGGTTCTGTTTTTAGACAGTTTTTGAAGAAAAAATCAACAATTATCATGCTTGGTATTTTGATTTCCATCGTATTGATGAGTTTCATCTATCCAATGTTTTCTGATTTTGACTTCAATGATGTAAGTAAGGTAAATGATTTTAGCGCTCGTTACATTAAGCCAAATGCTGAACATTGGTTTGGTACAGATAGTAATGGTAAATCTCTCTTTGACGGTGTCTGGTTTGGAGCACGTAACTCTATCTTGATTTCCGTAATTGCGACCTTTATCAACGTTGTTATTGGTGTTATTATCGGCGGAATCTGGGGGATTTCAAAATCAGTTGACCGTATCATGATGGAAGTTTATAACGTTATCAATAACATCCCTTCACTTTTGATCGTTATTGTTTTGACTTACTCTATCGGTGCAGGTTTCTGGAACTTGATTTTTGCCATGAGTGTAACTACTTGGATTGGTATTGCTTATATGATTCGTATCCAAATCATGCGTTACCGTGATTTGGAGTACAACCTTGCTTCTCGTACACTGGGAACACCAACCCATAAGATTGTTATTAAAAATATCATGCCTCAATTGGTTTCTGTTATTGTTACAACTACATCACAAATGCTTCCTGCATTTATCTCATATGAAGCCTTCCTGTCATTCTTTGGACTCGGCTTGCCAATCACAGTACCAAGTTTGGGACGTTTGATTTCGGATTATTCTCAGAATGTAACAACCAATGCTTACCTCTTCTGGATTCCATTGACAACTTTGGTCTTGGTATCCTTGTCACTGTTCGTAGTTGGTCAGAACCTAGCGGATGCTAGTGATCCACGTACACATAGATAGGAGTAGACATGATAAAAGGAAAAAATGTAATTTTGACTGCTCAAGATATTGTCGTGGAATTTGATGTTCGTGACAAGATTTTGACAGCTATTCGAGGTGTCTCCATCGATCTGATCGAGGGAGAGGTTCTCGCTTTAGTTGGAGAGTCAGGTTCAGGTAAATCAGTTTTGACAAAAACATTCACAGGAATGTTGGAAGGAAATGGTCGTATTGCACGAGGTAGTATTAATTACCGTGGCCAAGAATTGACCAGCCTTACATCTAATAAAGATTGGGAAAGTATTCGTGGTGCGAAGATTGCAACTATCTTCCAAGATCCGATGACCAGTCTAGACCCAATCAAGACAATCGGAAGTCAAATCACAGAAGTTATTGTTAAACACCAAGGCAAGACTGCTCAAGAAGCTAAAGAGATGGCTATCGACTATATGAATAAAGTTGGTATTCCAGATTCTGAGAAACGTTTTGACGAGTATCCTTTCCAATATTCTGGGGGAATGCGTCAACGTATCGTTATCGCGATTGCTCTTGCCTGTCGCCCAGATATTCTTATCTGTGATGAGCCGACAACAGCTCTTGACGTGACCATTCAGGCACAGATTATTGATTTGTTGAAGGCACTTCAACACGAATACCACTTTACAACAATCTTTATCACTCACGACCTAGGTGTCGTAGCAAGTATCGCTGATAAAGTAGCGGTTATGTATGCTGGTGAAATCGTTGAGTATGGTACTGTTGAAGAAATCTTCTACGACCCACGTCATCCATATACATGGAGCCTCTTGTCAAGCTTGCCTCAACTTGCGGATGACAAAGGTGAATTGTACTCAATCCCTGGAACACCTCCATCGCTTTATACTGAATTGAAGGGAGATGCTTTTGCTCTTCGTTCAGATTATGCTATGAAGATTGACTTCGAGGAAAAAGCACCTCAGTTTGCAGTATCTGATACTCATTGGGCTAAGACATGGTTGCTTCATGAACAAGCTCCAAAAGTTGAAAAACCATCGGTGATTGCAGATTTACACGACAAGATTCGTGAAAAGATGGGCTTTACACATCTTGAGGACTAGGAGGAAGGAAATGTCTGAAAAATTAGTAGAAATTAAAGACTTAGAAATTTCCTTCGGTGAAGGAAGCAAAAAGTTTGTCGCTGTTAAAAATGCGAACTTCTTTATCAACAAAGGAGAAACTTTCTCACTTGTTGGAGAGTCTGGTAGTGGTAAGACAACAATTGGTCGTGCTATTATCGGTCTTAATGATACCAGCAAAGGTGATATCATCTTTGAAGGTCAAAAAATCAATGGTAAAAAATCACGTGAACAAGCTTCGGAATTAATCCGTCGTATCCAAATGATTTTCCAGGACCCTGCTGCAAGTTTGAATGAACGTGCAACGGTTGACTATATCATTTCTGAAGGTCTTTATAACCACCATTTATTTAAAGATGAAGAAGAAAGAAAAGAAAAAGTTCAAAATATCATTCGTGAAGTGGGACTTTTGGCTGAACACTTGACACGTTACCCACATGAGTTTTCAGGTGGACAACGTCAACGTATCGGGATTGCCCGTGCCTTGGTTATGCAACCTGACTTCGTTATTGCGGATGAGCCGATTTCAGCCTTGGACGTTTCAGTACGTGCCCAAGTTTTGAACTTGCTCAAGAAATTCCAAAAGGAATTAGGCTTGACTTATCTCTTTATCGCCCACGATTTGTCAGTAGTTCGTTTCATCTCTGATCGTATCGCGGTAATTTATAAGGGTGTTATTGTTGAAGTGGCTGAGACTGAAGAATTGTTTAACAATCCAGTTCATCCATACACGCAAGCACTTCTATCAGCTGTTCCTATTCCAGACCCAATCTTGGAACGTAAAAAAGTTTTGAAAGTCTATGATCCAGATCAACATGACTATGAAACTGATAAACCTTCTATGGTAGAAATTCGTCCAGGTCACTATGTTTGGGCAAACCAAGCAGAGTTGGAACGCTATAAAAAAGATTTGAAATAAGAAAGAGTTTTGTAATCTTGGTAGAAAAATTCTATTAAGGTTATGAAGCTTTTTTATTTTTGTAAAAGAACATTAGATTAAAGATAGATAACTATATACCCGAAAACATGCTAATACTCAATGAAAATCAAAGAGCAAACTAGGAAGCTAGCCGCAGTTTGCTCAAAGCACGGCTTTGAGGTTGCAGATAAAGTTGACGTAGTTTGAAGAGATTTTCGAAGAGTATAAGACTAGTCTTCAATGACTCTTGGATGAGAGAAAAAAGAAGCTGTTTTTCTTTGAAAGAGTATTGAATCTATACAGAATGGAATGGATAAAACTACTTTCAGATAAGCTTTTATGAATCTTCAAAATTAAAATCACTTTCTATTTAAAATATCAGTCTTGCATTGCCTCCCTTTATGTGCTAGAGTTATGGTAACGGTTACAAAATTAAGGAGGGTTTTATGAGAAATCCAGCACTAATAGAAGAAATGAAAACTTACAGAGGGCGAGATGAAGTTCCGCAAGACTTCGATGCTTTTTGGGATGGGGAAATAGAGAAGGTTTCAGTCTTGCCAGATTACCAACTAGAGGAACGTGAATTTCGTATTCCAAACGTGAAGTGCTATGAGTTAACCTTTAAAGGTACACGCGATGGTCTTGTTTATGCACGTGTGGTCTTACCAAAATCAGAAAAGAAAGTACCAGTTATTTTTCACTTCCATGGATATATGGGACGTTGTTGGGATTGGACAGATATGTTATCCTTTACAGTCGCTGGTTATGGTGTCGTATCTATGGATGTCCGTGGTCAGTCTGGTTACTCACAAGATGGGTTACGCTCGCCTCTCGGAAATACAGTTAAGGGTCAAATCATTCGTGGTGCAGTAGAAGGAAAAGAGCAACTCTTCTACAAGGATGTTTATCTTGATATTTATCAATTAGTTGAGATTGTAGCTAGCTTCCCACAAGTGGATGAAGGCCAATTAGCAAGCTATGGAGCTTCTCAAGGAGGAGCGCTGGCTCTGGTGGCTGCGGGGTTGAATCCACGTATCAAGCGTACAGTTGCTATTTATCCATTTTTATCAGACTTTAGACGAGTGCTAGAGATTGGAAATACCAGCGAAGCCTATGATGAGCTCTTTCGTTACTTTAAGTTCCATGATCCATTCCATGAGACAGAAGAGCAGATTATGGAAACACTTAGCTATATCGATGTGAAAAATCTTGCTCATCGAATCAAAGGTGAGGTGAGAATGATTACTGGGCTTGATGATGATGTCTGCTATCCAATCACTCAGTTTGCTATTTACAACCGTTTGACTTGTGAAAAGAGTTATCGTATCATGCCTGAATATGCTCATGAAGCCATGAATGTTCATGTCAATGATCAAGTTTACAACTGGTTGTGTGGCAGTGAGATCCCCTTTACCTATCTTGGTCACTAAAAATTGAAAAAAAGCTCTGTAGTTTCGAATGAACTACAGGCTTTTCTTTATGTGACCCAGATAATGAGAAAGTAGTTTCAGGTAGTTTGAAACTTCTAAATATCTTTGAAAGTAGAATCTATTATAGATTATAAAGTCTAAAATTTAGAATATTTATTATATAATATGGTTAAAATAAAAAGTGAAAGGAGTATAGCTAGTTGCGAATCTTTTAACATAGAGTTTATAAAAGTGCAACAGCATTTCATTTACAAAGAATGGCAATTCCATTCAATAATACAGTTTCTTATTTGCAGCTAGTCTGAAAGGCTAAAAATTTTAAGCAAAAAAGAAAGCGCTTTATTTTTTAAAATAACGGAAGGGAAAACATGAATCAGAGAGATTTTGATAGAAAACAGAGGTACGGAATTCGAAAATTTGCAGTTGGAGCGGCATCAGTAGTCATTGGAGCAGTTGTTTTTGGTGCTTCACCGGCTTTTGCTCAAGAGGCGCCATCAACGAATGGTGAAACAGCGGGGCAATCTTTGCCAGAATTGTCTAAGGAAGTAGAGACAGGAAGTCTGACGAATCTCGATAAGGAGCTTGCAGACCAAGTAACCACAGTAAATAATAGTGGAACAGAAGTGAGCCGTGAAGAGTTGCAAGCAAACCCAGGGTCTGAAAAACCAACAGAAACAGAAGCATCAAACGAAACTCCAGCTACAGAGAGTGAAGACGAAGAAGAAGTTGGAAACATTCCGCGTGACTTTTATGCCAGAGAGTTGGAAAATGCCAATACTGTTATAGAGAAGGAAGATGTTGAAACCAATCCTTCAAACGGTCAAAGAGTTGACATGAAAGAGGAGCTCGACAAGCTTAAAAAACTTCAAAATGCGACCATTCATATGGAGTTTAAGCCAGATGCATCTGCTCCACGTTTTTATAACCTCTTCTCAGTTTCCAGTGATACTAAAGTAAATGAGTATTTCACTATGGCCATCCTTGATAACACAGCTATCGTTGAAGGTCGTGATGCAAATGGAAACCAATTCTATGGTGATTATAAAACTGCTCCTTTGAAGATTAAGCCAGGTGAGTGGAACTCAGTAACCTTTACAGTTGAAAGACCAAATGCAGACCAACCAAAAGGTCAAGTTCGCGTCTATGTAAATGGTGTCTTGTCGCGAACAAGTCCTCAGTCTGGTCGTTTCATCCAAGACATGCCAGATGTTAATCATGTACAAATCGGTACAACAAAACGTACAGGCAAAAACTTCTGGGGTGCTAATCTTAAAGTCCGTAATCTAACGGTTTATGATCGTACTCTTACTCCAGAAGAAGTTAAAAAACGTAGCCAACTTTTTGAAAGAGGAGAGTTGGAGAAGAAACTTCCTGAAGGAGCAGAAGTTACTGATAAACTGGATGTTTTTGAAGGTGGTGAGAACCGCAAGCCAAATAAAGATGGTATCGCAAGCTACCGTATTCCAGCCTTGCTGAAAACGGATAAAGGAACCTTGATTGCTGGTGCAGATGAGAGACGCTTGCATCACTCTGACTGGGGCGATATCGGTATGGTTGTTCGTCGTAGTGATGATAAGGGTAAAACATGGGGAGATAGAATTGTCATCTCAAATCCTCGTGATAATGAGAATGCCAGAAGAGCTCATGCGGGATCACCAGTCAATATTGACATGGCCCTAGTCCAAGATCCGAAAACTAAGCGAATCTTCTCTATTTTTGATATGTTCGTAGAAGGTGAAGCTGTCAGAGATTTACCAGGAAAAGCACCACAAGCCTATGAGCAAATTGGAGATAAGGTTTATCAGGTTCTATACAAAAAAGGTGAAGCAGGACGATATACAATCCGTGAAAATGGTGAAGTCTTTGATCCCGAAAATAGAAAGACAGAATATCGAGTTGTAGTTGATCCTAAGCAACCAGCCTATAGTGATAAGGGTGATTTGTATAAAGGTGAAGAACTGATTGGTAATGTCTACTTCGATTATAGCGACAAGAATATCTTTAGAGTTTCAAACACCAACTATCTCTGGATGTCTTATAGCGATGACGATGGAAAAACTTGGTCTGCACCTAAAGATATTACATACGGCATTCGTAAGGACTGGATGCACTTCTTAGGTACTGGACCTGGTACAGGTATTGCCTTACATTCAGGACCTCATAAAGGGCGTCTTGTTATCCCTGCCTACACTACAAATAACGTATCCTACCTAAGTGGTTCTCAGTCTTCACGCGTCATTTACTCAGATGACCATGGTGAAACTTGGCACGCTGGTGAAGCTGTCAATGATAACCGCCCAGTAGGCAACCAAACAATTCACTCTTCAACTATGAATAATCCAGGTGCTCAAAATACGGAGTCAACAGTTGTTCAGTTGAATAATGGGGATCTCAAACTCTTCATGCGTGGATTGACAGGTGATCTTCAAGTAGCGACAAGTAAAGATGGCGGAGCAACTTGGGAAAAAGATGTAAAACGCTATTCAGATGTCAAAGACGTCTACGTTCAAATGTCTGCCATTCATACGGTGCACGATGGTAAGGAATATATCATCCTCAGTAATGCAGGTGGGCCAGGACGTTACAATGGTCTGGTGCACTTAGCGCGTGTGGAAGCTAATGGAGATCTAACCTGGCTCAAGCACAATCCAATTCAAAGTGGCAAATTTGCCTATAACTCATTGCAAGATCTTGGAAATGGTGAATTTGGCTTACTTTATGAGCATGCAAGTGCCACTCAAAATGAATACACCTTATCTTATAAGAAATTCAACTGGGATTTCTTAAGCAAGGATAGAATTGCTCCAACAAAAGCAACTGTGAAAAATGCTGTGGAGATGAGCAAAAATGTCATTGCTTTAGAATTTGATTCTGAAGTATTGGTGAATCGGCCACCAGTTCTTAAACTGGAAAATGGTAATTTTGCAACATTCTTGACGCAATACGATACAAAAACATTGCTTTTCGCAGTTAACAAGGAAGATATTGGTCAAGAAATTACAGAAATCATTGATGGTGCAATTGAGAGCATGCATAATTTGCCTGTAAGTCTTGAAGGTGCAGGAGTCCCTGGTGGTAAAAATGGAGCAAAAGCAGAAATTCATGAAGTCCCAGAATTTACAGGTGCAGTCAATGGTGAAGGTACAGTTCATGAGGATCCAGCCTTTGATGGTGGCGTCAACGGTGAGGAAGCAGCCGTTCATGACGTGCCAGCCTTTGAAGGTGGTGTGAACGGCGAAGAAGCAGCTGTTCATGAAGTTCCAGAAATAGAGGTTGAAGAAAATCCACCAGGAACTATTCACGAAGTCCCAGAATTTGAAGGCGGTGTGAATGGTGCTGAAGCAGCAGTCAATGAAGTCTCAGACTTCGAGGGTGGTGTGAACAGCGAGGAAGCAGCCGTTCATGAAATTCCAGAAATAGAGGTTGAAGAAAATCCACCAGGAACTATTAACGAAGTTCCGGAATTTGCAGGTGGAGTCAATGGTGCCGAAGCAGCCGTTCATGATGTGCCAGCTTTTGAAGGTGGTGTGAACGGCGAAGAAGCCGCGGTCCATGAAGTTCCAGAATATATTCCAGTGCAAACTTCAAAAGGGGAAGCTGCGGTTCATGAAATTTCAGACTTCGAAGGCGGTGTGAATACAGTAGAAGCAGCTAAGTCAGACACTTCAGACTTCGAAGGCGGTGTCAATGGTGAGGAAGGAGCTAAGGCAGAAAGTCCAGAGTTCGAAGGCGGTGTGAATGCAGTAGAAGCAGCCAAGTCAGACACTTCAGAGTTCGAAGGCGGAGTCAATGCAGTAGAAGCAGCCA
>NZ_JAPVZO010000041.1:0-10099 GCF_041432445.1 Streptococcus sp. 27098_8_69
ACTTTATCACTTGTATTCAGCAGGCGACTCTGCTACCTGAGCGAGTTCTACACGCTCTTGAGGATTCAAGTGTTGGTGAACAGCCTCTGCAACTGCTCTTGGTATACCAACTGCGACAATCTCATCCACGCTGGCTTCCTTGATTTTTGTCAGAGATTTGAAATATTTCATCAAGTTCTGCTTGCGTTTTGGACCCAAGCCTTCAATTCCATCCAATTGAGAGGAGAAGGAATTTTTAGAGCGCAGTTGACGGTGGAAGGTGATTGCAAAGCGATGGACCTCATCTTGGATTCGCTGCAGGAGGAAAAATTCCTGCGAATTCCGAGACAGCTCTACCACCTCAAGAGGATCTCCAAAAAGCAATTCATGGGTTTGGTGCTTATCATTTTTTTGCAGACCTGCAATGGGAATATCTAACCCCAACTCTTCTTGAATAACTTGCTTAGCGATATTAACCTGACCTTGTCCCCCATCAATGACGATCAAATCTGGCGGTGTCAAGCCATCACGTTGAACTCGACCATAGCGTCTGCGAATAACCTCTCGCATACTGGCATAGTCATCTGGTCCAACAACTGTCTTAATCTTATACTTGCGGTAATCCTTCTTGCTCGGTTTCCCGTTAACAAAAACAACCATGGCAGAAACAGGACTAGTCCCCATGATATTGGAATTGTCAAAGGACTCGATGCGGAATGGGGTTGGAATTTGTAAAAGTCGCCCTAGATTTTCAATAGCCCCTTGTGTCTTCTCAACTGATTTTTCTAGTAGGTTAAATTTCTGCTCCAAGCTTACACGCGCATTTTTGATAGCGAGATGGACCAGTTGTTTTTTCTCCCCACGTTGGGGCTTGAGAATTTTGGTATCCACCAAAGCCTTAACGGCCTCTTCATCAATATCCTGAGGAATCAAAATTTCATTAGGAAGCAGATGAGATTTTTCTTGATAAAACTGCCCAACATAGGTCAGGAAATCTTCATCTGGATCATTGTAGTAAGGAAAAAGGTTGACATCACGCTCAATGAGCTTACCTTGGCGGACAAAGAATACCTGAACACACATCCAACCCTTATCCACGTAGTAACCAAAGACATCGCGATTTTGGAGATCCTTGGCCATAACCCGTTGCTTGGTCCGAAGGGTTCCAATAGCCTGAATCAAATCACGGTATTCAGCCGCACGCTCAAATTCCATACTCTGAGCTGCCAAGTTCATCTTGCTTTTGAGATCATCAATAATTTTGTCATCCTGTCCCTTAAGAAAATCAGAGACTTCTTGGGCCATAGCTTTGAAATAAGCCTCGTCTTTCTTACAGATGGTGTGAGCCACGCACTGCCCGATATGGTAATAAAAGCAGACCTTTGATGGTGGATTGGTACACTTACGAAAAGGAAAAATCCGATCCAATAGCCGTTTAATTTCATTGGCCGCCCCCACATCCGGATAGGGTCCAAAATAGAGACCTCCGTCTTTCTTGACCTGACGGGTGATAATCAAGCGAGGATAGCGCTCATTGGTAATTTTGATGAAAGGATAGGACTTATCATCCTTGAGCATTATATTGTATTTAGGCTTATTTTCCTTAATCAAGTTGATTTCCAGAAGGAGGGCCTCAATATTAGACTCAGTGACGATAAACTCAAAGTCTACAACCTCAGATACCAATGCTTCTGTCTTGGTATCATGACTTCCACGGAAATAAGACCGTACACGATTGCGTAGATTTTTGGCCTTTCCTACATAGATAATCGTACCATTTTTATCTTTGTGAATGTAACAACCAGGGCTGGTCGGCAAGAGCTCTAGTTTTGATTTAATCAAGTTATTCATAGTTCCATTATAGCAAAAAGCCCCCTTCATTGCTTACATCAAGGAGCTCTATTTTTCGTTTGAAAATCACTTATTCTCCAGACTCATATAGTTCTTGAACTGCTTGAACATCTTGAGCCTGAATACCATAATAAGAACCTGCTGGCTGCATGACTGACACTTCATTAGTATGTTCCAAGCCAATGGCATGACCTAGCTCATGCTCTGCTGTATGCAAGATACGATCATAGGTATAGCCATAGTTTGGATTAGATAGATAATAATGATTCAAACGAACTGTTACCGAAGTAAATTGTTTAGTAAGGAGATTTGTCTGACTCTCCGCCTCACCAGCAACAGAAGTGGAACCATCATTCATTTCAGTCGCAAAAATAGTTGCTTGGTCAGGTTCTGTCACAAGTACAAAATTAAAAGCACCAGTCTGATTCCAGTTGGCAATAGCTTCGGCATAAGCCTTTTGGAAGGTTGTATCCATTTGGGGATCAATATAAATTGTCGCCTGTGCTTGGGGCCATTTTACTCCTGAATCTTGATGATGATCGGTCTGAGACAAGCCTTGTAACTTACCAGTTTCTTGCCATTGATGCCAGCCTGCTTGACCAACTTGAACAAGTTGCCCCGCTTGATTGAAGACACCAGATAAATCCCCTGTCATATACCAAAGAATCCCTAAAGCAATGAGAATTAAGACTACAAGAGTCCACACAAGGCGCCAGAACATGCGCCAAATCCCTAGTAACAATCGACATAGAACACGAATAATCCAGAACATGATTTCCCGCCTTTCTAAAAAAAATAAGAACCCATCTTTAAGCCATGGATTCCCATTCTAAAGATAGATTCCTTATTTTACTTGAGTAAGCTGAAAGAAAACTAAAACCACTTTGTTCACTTATCTTCCGATTATTTTTTTCAAAAATTGTAAACACTTAAACTTGATTGGATTTGGATAATATCGGAAAATTCCTGCCTTTCTCACAATATAACCATTAAAGTTCTGCTTAAATCGTAATACGCCATCACTTCCATCAAAAATCCCTTGAATCCCTAGGAAGTTGTATTGATGGATGTTTCGTTGCATTGTCTGCTTCATCGCATGATATTGAAGTAAAAATGGAGCTGAGAACTTCTGATACTCTGCGTACGACCCCCCAAACAAGTAGGTTGCCTCTGTATTTGTGTAGATTATCAAAGCACAAGCTAGAACAACATTGCCAGATTCACTATCCAAGCTAGTTAGAAAATCTTTTTTCTTTTGCAAGGCTTGGTATTGCTGATGAAATTGTTTCGACTTCTTGTCAAGACTAGCCATCTTCACATTTAAAGCATCTATAGACTGTTGCGGATTAACTTCAGCAATTAGGAAATCCGCCTTATCTCCAAACATATCATACAATTTAAAGTAATAATCTAAATTCTTATCCTCAAAACCTTGTCTTTTACCTGTTTCTTCAATAATTTTTTTGAACGTTGGAATTTCTTCCCGTTCTGCATTTCGAATAAGAATATTAAAATCAAAGGCTGACTGAATGTTGCGAATACTATTTTTATTAAAGGATTTCAATAAGGAAACAGCATCATAATCTTGCAAATCTTTGATGTAATGCCAGCTGACTTCTCCATTAGGATAACCTGTTGTCAATCCATCAAATTGATAACCTAAATTAGTCAAATCTTGAATAATACTTTTTTTCTCAGCATCTATTGGATCACCTTCACTATCAAAAGTTTGATAGGTCTCATAAGGTTTCACAAGCAACTCTAATGCACCATTTTGTTTAGCATATTCTTTTAATCCCTCATAAAAAACTGGAAGGGCATCTTGTTGGGTATAAATCGGCCCCGAATTGATCTCCATATGCAGACCACCCAGCATGGGCAAGCTATAAACCAGAGCTGCAACTTGAATTTCTCCTTCTTGTTTCAAAGCAAGATAAACAATTCGAGCCCCTCTTTTTTCTAATAAGTTCCCCATCTGGACAGACTGCATGAAGGAACGAGAAGAAACCTGACCAGAATAAGTCTGAAACTCTTCTTTCGTGAGTGTAGTTAGTGCCATATACTTACTTTCTATGATGTTTTTTTCTTAATTTTTTTCGAAGGCAATAAAAATAGTTGGCCAATTGATACAAAAAACTTACCGGTAGAGTAAACTCTCCTATATATTCTTGAACAACAGGACTAAAGTTGGATTTAAAATCTGTTAACCCATCATCTAAAGTACCTTCAATCCCCCCCATATTAGCCCAATTTTTACCATCATTTAAAGCATCCTCAAACACTTTTGGATAAAGCACATATTGGGGGTAGAATTTTTTAAATCTATCATCCATTCCAGCATAAAGCATTTCTAGTGTATCGCCGAACGAAACAGAGAGAACCCCTGCTATAACTATTTCTTCCGGATATTTTTGAACAAGTTCTTGAAATTCTATAATGTATTTTTCAACAGATTTTTTCTGTTGTTGTAATTTCGTTAGACGCTTCTTTTGATATTCGTCTGTTTCAGCCAAATCTTTTTTTATCTGGTGTAACTGCTCTCTATACTCCGTTAGACGTTCAGGAATATTAATCTTTGCTAAGTGTAAATACGAATCATCTCCATATATTTCCATTAACTTTTGAAAATATTCCTGATTTCGCAGAGAAACATTCTTACGACGTTCCGTTAAAGCTATAATCGTTTCAAAATTTGAAATATCCGATAAGCTACCACGAAATGTAATAACACCTCTCTTAACAGCATCCTTCATTAACCTCTTAGTATGCTTTGGAAAATCAGAATCTAAACCTTTTTTTAGTATTCTATTAGCTTGGTAACGTGGTTGAATAGTTTCAGACATAGCTATAGTCCTACCAGACCATTGACAGTTTGCATCTTTTAAATTTTGAATAGCTTCTATAGATATACTATTCTCAGAAAATTCTTTAGAAGATTTGTCAATAGGATATTGTTTTAAGATCAGAGACGGATCAAACTTAATAAAAACAGACCGCTTACTAGCCCCAAATTGTTTTAAACTTCTCATCACAAATGTTACCAACTCTTTATCTTGATAATCCATGATTGGTCCTCTTGGGATATACATCATAGTATATCCGAGTGGCAATTTTTTTATGAGTATACTTGCAACAGCTACTAATTCTCCATTTTTATAAAAACCTAAACGCTCATTCCCCCAATTATCTTTTATCTTTGCCCAAGAACTACTCTGTAATAGACTAACTTGTGGATGTTGACTAACAAAAGTATCATGTTCTTGAGACGAAATCCCTACTTTAAATTCAAACACTTTAACTCCTCCCATTATATCTTCATATAAATTATTATTTTTTCTATAAAAACACCAAGAAATGGCATCTCACTTTTTTAAGAGATCATCTCCACCAGGTTTCTACTACCATTTTACTACTTTCAATTAAAAAGTCTAGTGAAAATAAACTCTCATTTTCATTTTTAACCTTAGAGAAACAGTCTATATTATTTTATCGATAAAAAACTAGCTAAATCTCTCTTCTAATTTGAAATCAATTGGTAGGGTTGCCAAAAACCGTTCCAATTGTTTTTCCCAATAATACCACTCATGGGTTCCTGCACTGTGGCTATAGGTCACATCAAAACCAAGTTTCTTGAGATTCTTCACTGCTAGATTATTGGCAGCATACAAGAAATCTTGTTCACCACACCAAGCCCAGAGCTTGGTTTTCTTATCAGACTTTTTAGCGAGTGTTTCAAGTGAGTAAGGGCTATTCACCCAATCATTAACTTTACCAAAAACACCTCGCCAGTAAGCAAGCGACCCAAGATTTTGACTTTCTGGAGAAAACTCTTCGAAACTAAGAGCACCAGAAAGACTAGCTGCATGTGAGAAACGATTGGTTGATAGGGCCAATTTGAAGGAACCGTAGCCTCCCATTGAAAGGCCAGCGATAAAAGTCTTTTCACGCTTGCTAGACATATTAGGGAAGAAGCGTTTGAGCACTTTAGGCAGTTCTTTTGCTAAAGCTGTATAGTAGTTATAGCCATACTGAGTATCTGTGTACCAGCCATTACTTGTATTTGGCATGACAACAATTAGATTGGTCCCTCGTACCAAGCGCTCTACATTGGTCCGTTTGAGCCAGCTATTATGATTTCCTGACATCCCATGTAAGAGATAGAGGACAGGAATATCCGTAGAATCTGGCTCCTCAACCCGAGACGCATCTGGGTAGAGAACATTCACTCCCCACTCCATATCTAAAACTTCTGAGTAATACTCAATCTTCATTACTGCCATAACTTGCTCCTTATTCGTTTAAGATAAGAAAAAGCCGAAACTCGACTTTCTCCTGCTATTTGATCCTATTTTGCTTCCATGACTACTGGTAAGATAGCTGGACGACGTTTGGTTTGATCAAAGAGGAACTTGGCCAAATGATCACGTACCTTACCTTTGAGTTCAGCCCAGTCAAAATCTTCACCTTGTAGATAGTCTTCTACTGTTTGATTGACTAGCTCTGTACTTTCGCGCAAGATATCACGGCTCTTCTTGAGATAGACAAATCCACGCGTGTGCACTCGAGCTCTAGCAATGATTTTTTTCTCACGACGGTTAACAGTGATAGCCACGATGAAAATCCCATCTTCTGACAAGACCTTACGGTCACGAAGGACGACATTACCGACATCTCCGATGGCATTCCCATCAATCAAGACATCGCCTGCTGTAACTGCACCAGATGGAACAAAGTCTCCATGCTCATAAGACATGGTAGTCCCTTTTTTAGGGATAAAAATCCGTTCCGGCAACATACCAACTGCCATAGCAGCCTTGGCATGGGCATCCAACTCACGGTATTCTCCTTGGATTGGGAAGAGATACTTAGGTTGCAAGAGATTGATCATCAATTGCAAATCACGCGCATTCCCATGTCCTGAGACACGCAAGCTATGAGTAATTGGCTTGACAACTCCACCTGCTTGGTAGACCATATTTTCGACACGTGCCATCACTGCTTCCTTGGCGATTGATGGTGTTGTAACGATATAAACCAGGTCACCTTCTTTGATTTCAACATAACGGTGACGACCGATAGACATCTTGCGTAGGCCGTTAATGGGTTCACCCATACGTCCAGTTTCAAGGATAATTAATTCATGATCTTCAAAACAAGACATATCTTTTGGCTTAATCAAAAGATTTTCACTGGCTAGAGACAATTTTTTCAGACGAATCGCTGTACGGACGATATTTTCAATGTCAAATCCTGTCAAGACAACACGACGCCCTGTCTCCGCAGCTGCATCAAAAACCTGCTGAATACGAGAAAGGTTACTTGCAACCGCAGCGACGATGATACGTCCTTCCCAGTCAGAGATAGTTTGCGTGATTTCTACACCAACCTCATTTTCACTGGCTACTTGGATATTGCTATCTGCATTTGCTGAGTCACTAAGCAAAGCCAATACCCCTTCGCGACCAATCTCTGCCAAACGACCAAAGTCAGTGGCGTAAGATTCACTAGCCGTTTGGTCAAACTTGAAATCCCCTGTATAGACGATGTTTCCTTCAGATGTTTTCAAGACCACACCCAAACTTTCTGGAATAGAGTGAGTTGTACGGAAGAAGGACACTACCGTTCCGCCAAAATCAATCTCTGTATTTTCGTCAATGACATGGAAATCATCAAATTTCTTGACACTGTCATTTCCCTTAACAAATAGTTTGGCCAGTTCGATGGTCAACTCTGAGCCAAATACAGGAACCTTAGCTTCTGCCAAGAGATATGGAAGGGCTCCAATCGCATCCGCATGCCCGTGTGTTAAGAAAACCCCAGCAATACGGTCACTATTTTCAAACAGATAGTCCATGTTGGGAATAACGACGTCGACACCCAACTGTTCATTTTCAGGGTATTTCAAACCTGCATCTAATACAAAAATCGAGTCGTTAATTTCTGCGATGTACATGTTTTTACCATTTTCACGTACACCCCCAAGTGTTGTTAATTTAATAGTATTCATTTTTCCTCCGAATAGTCACTTCAACTTGTTTGTAGAGCTTTAAAAGCTCTCTTTTTCTGAAAGTCCAATTCACTTTCAGCCGAATCTTTTCCATTCATTATACCATTTTTTTACTAATTTTCAAAATGAATCTTACAGATAATCGCACTTCAACCATCTCTTTCCGTTCAATAACGGACAAAGCAGCACTAATTATAGGATTAAATGGGACAATTGGTGCTTCCATCCTGTTTAATCTTCAAATAAGTCAGCAACATTATAAAGGACTTCGCAGTCACAGTAGGCTCCACTTGCCTCTAAAAATCCCAAAATCACTTCAACTTCTAAATCACGCCCTTTTAGAAATGACCTAGTCAAGGTAAAATCAGCAGGACAAGTCAGCGACTCTAACTCCTGATCCAAAAAATCAAACAAATCTAAAAAGGTCTCCCTTGGTATCGGTAAACTTGCTTCAAATTCTTTCTTCTGTTGCTGCTTATACTCTGCCAGTAATTTCTTTTTCTTCTCTTTATCCATTTTCTACTCCGACTAACTTCTCTGGTACTTTTGATACTAATACTCAATGAAAATCAAAGAGCAAACTAGGAAGCTAGCCGCAGGTTGCTCAAAACACCGTTTTGAGGTTGTGGATAGAACTGACGAAGTCAGTAACACATATACGGTAAGGCGACGCTGACGTGGTTTGAAGAGATTTTCGAAGAGTATAAAATCAAACTAAAAGGACTCAGCCCTGTGCAAGACAGAACTAAATCCTTCGCTTGAATTATTTGTGTAACTTTTTGAAATCGATATAAATCAATCCTAAACTTACAAGATTTATTTTCCAAGGTAGTATTCAGAAACTACGTTCAATTTTTCGTCGAATTCGAATACCAATGGTGGGAAGTTAGGGATTTCTACATCCATGATTTCGTCGTCTGACAATTGTTTGATGTGTTTTACAAGAGCACGGATTGAGTTACCGTGTGCTCCTACAAATACGTTTTTACCATCTTTAAGAGCTGGAGCGATTTTATCTTCCCAGAATGGAAGAGCACGTTCCAAAGTCACTTTCAAGTTTTCAGCATCTGGGATAACTGAGTCGTCAAGTGAAGCATAACGACGGTCTGTGTGAGCTGAATATTCGTCATCACGAGGCATTGCAGGAGGCAATACATCGTATGAACGACGCCAGATGTGAACTTGCTCATCACCAAATTGCTCAGCAGCTTCAGCTTTGTTTTTACCAGTCAAACCACCGTAGTGACGTTCGTTCAAGCGCCATGATTTTTCAACTGGAACCCACAATTGGTCAGATGCTTCAAGAGCCAAGTTAGTTGTTTTGATCGCACGTTTCAATACTGAAGTGTAAGCTTGGTCAAATTCGATACCAGCTTCTTTGATCAATTTACCAGCGTCAATCGCTTGTTGTGTTCCTTTTTCAGACAAATCAACATCAGCCCAACCAGTGAAAAGGTTAGCTTTGTTCCATTCAGACTCACCGTGGCGAGCAAAAACCAATTTTACCATTTGATGGATACTCCTTTTATTTTCCGAGGTTTCCCTCGTTTATCTATTCTATTTTACACAATTTTTCACAAAAAAGCTAGTCAAAATCGACTAAAAAGAGAAGAGGTGACCTCCCCTTCTCTCAATAAACAACTATTCTTGAACTTGAAATTGTTTCAAACTTGTTAGGAATAGGGCACCACCGATGACAATGACAATTCCACCAATCCAGCCTAAAAATGGAATCAGTCCTACTACAGAACCAACGATTAACAAAACAGATGGCGCCATTGAAATACGCTTATCATCCTTATAGTAGATTAGAGAGAGAATTCCAAGAATGAGAGTTGCGATTTTTACTAAGGTAAAAACAATGAAGATAATCGCTAAAACTACTCCTGCAAAATCTTCATTCGCAAAAATAGATGCAACCATTAATATTACGACTGGCAAAATTGCCAAGAGTGAGCCTGAGATAGTCCCAATAATTCCAGCAATTTGCGCTAGTGTTTTTGTCTTCATAAATGTCTCCTTCAAATTTTAATAATTGTTATTCTACCATATTTTAGGTTAAATTCAAAGCTTTTCCAAGTAGACCACAATATCATCAGTGGCACTTTATTTTCCTTAAGTCATATAGTAAATTGAAATAAAGTATGAACAATTCGATTAGGAAAGTCAAACTAATTTCTAGAAATATTTTTAGCAGTCGTAATGTACTATTCTAAACTCAATTTGTTATATATGAATTTCCATAACAAAAATCCCTAAGTC
>NZ_JAPVZO010000042.1:0-9892 GCF_041432445.1 Streptococcus sp. 27098_8_69
TTAGGAACAACTGGTTGACCTGGTTTCGTTGGATCCGTTGGATCATTTGGATACTTCACTTCTGGTGTTGATGGGAAGTTTGGATCGTTTGGTGTCTCTGGTTTTGGAACCAAGTTTCCAAGTGGTTTGTAAGTTACAGTTTCTTCGAGATTTTCTTGAGTGACTGTCTTAGAAGCAACACTTGCTTTATCCGCATAGTATCCAGTAACACTTGGCGTTGGAACTGCATCATAGTTAGTCTTATTAGTTGTCCATGCTTCATCAGGGTTAAGAACTTTACCTGTAACTTTATCAAGTTTTAAGGTACGTGTCCATTGTGCATTTTGAACATTGTCTGCTGGTGTTTGACTACCTGCACCTACATAATGAACAGTTGACATTACATCTTTCTTCCATTGATCTGTCGCTGGGTATTTAGGACTGTTTGGATCATTTGGATTGATTGGATCTGTTGGATTATGTGGATCGTTTGGTCCAACTGGAGTTTCACCATGTTTCAAGGTTACTGTCCAGGTTTGATCTACTGATGCATCGGTATCGAAGTGAACTCCTGCTGGGAATTCATCGCTTACAAGAACATAGCCACGATCTTCATAATACTTGATCTTGTCCGCAGTTGAGTAGTTGATTGCCTCACCTGATTTACCACCGACTTGATCATTGGCAAGGGTTTGACCTGTTGTTTGGTCAACGTACTTGATAATAGCTTTTTGTTCCGCCTTACGGTAGACAACAGGTGTATCAGATCCTGGGTCATTAGGTGTTACACTTGGTGTATCTGTCACATAACCTGGGATAACTGGAGTTGGAGTCTCGCCACCCTTAGTTGGATCTTGTGGATCATTGTTGTACTGTGGAGTTGGTGCTTTAGGAATTGGGTTTCCTTCTGGATCAACTGGAATGATCTTACCAAGTGGTTTATAAGTAACCTTATCCGTAACTTCTGGTTGATCTGGAGTAACTGTCTTAGATCCAGCTTCCTTCTTATCAGCGTAGTAACCTTTAACTACTGGAACTGTTTCTTTACCATAAGTGTGATTAGGTTGATCCCATGTTGTCGTACCATTTTTTTGTTTACCAGTAAAGGTGAAGTTATCTTGAACCTTATCAGCTGGAGTAGCTGTTCCTGCTCCTTCAAACGTTACCGTTTGTTTAGTTGGTTGCGTCACATCATTTGTTTTTGGTACATAGATGATTGGCGTATCTTCCCCTGGTTTATCAGGTGTTACAGGTGTTCCTGGTTGGATTGGTTGACCTGGTTTCGTTGGATCGTTTGGATCTGGAAGGTGTGGTTCATAACCTGGTACATCAGGAACGACTGGTTGACCTGGTTTCGTTGGATCTGTTGGATCGTTCGGATATTTAACACCTGGTGTTGATGGGAAGTTTGGATCGTTTGGTTTCTCTGGTTTTGGAACCAAGTTTCCAAGTGGTTTGTAAGTAACAGTTTCTTCAAGGTTTTCTTGAGTAACTGCCTTAGAAGCAACACTTGCTTTATCAGCGTAGTATCCTGTCAAACCTGGTGTTGGAACTGCAGCGTAGGCTGTCTTATCTGATGCCCATGGTGTCGCTGAAAGTTCTTTACCTGTGACTTTATCCAAGGTAAGGGTACGTGTCCATGTCG
Source organism: Streptococcus sp. 27098_8_69 (assembly GCF_041432445.1). NCBI lineage: Bacteria > Bacillati > Bacillota > Bacilli > Lactobacillales > Streptococcaceae > Streptococcus > Streptococcus sp. 27098_8_69. Next base: position 1,625 of record NZ_JAPVZO010000042.1, read on the forward strand.
CGTTTTCAACATGATCTGCTGGGGCTGCTACCTTACCATCTGATACCACATACTTAACAGTAGATGTGACATCTTTCTTCCATTGATCTGTCGCTGGGTATTTAGGACTGTTTGGATCATTTGGATTGATTGGATCTGTTGGATTATGTGGATCGTTTGGTCCAACTGGAGTTTCACCGTGTTTCAAGGTTACTGTCCAGGTTTGATCTACTGATGCATCGGTATCGAAGTGAACTCCTGCTGGGAATTCATCGCTTACAAGAACATAGCCACGATCTTCATAGTACTTGATCTTGTCCGCAGTTGAGTAGTTGATTGCCTCACCTGATTTACCACCGACTTGATCATTGGCAAGGGTTTGACCAGTTGTTTGATCAACGTACTTGATCACTGCTTTTTGGTCTGCCTTAACATAAACAATCTTCGTATCTTGTGAAATTCGATCTGGATCACTTTCATCATTTGGTTCAATAGTTTTATCAACAATATTGTAACCCCATGCTTGTGGTTGTTCCTCCTTAATCACATATCCTGTTGGTGCATCTGGAATTTTAGTTTCTGCTGCTTCTTTAGGATTCAATGGGTTATTTTCATAAGTCTTAGATACTGAACCTGGAATAACATTTCCTGATTCATCTACTTGAATAATCTTACCAAGTGGTTTATAAGTTACAACATCTTCAGCATTAGGATTGGTTGGAGTGACTGTTTTACTACCTGCTTCAGACTTGTCAGCGTAGTAACCAGAAACTACTGGAACACTTTCCCTACCGTAAGTATGACTGTTTTCAGTCCATGTTGTTGTACCATCAGCTTGATTCTTCTTACCTGTGAAAGTATAGTCATTTTGAATCTTATCTGAAGGTACCTGAGCTTTACCATCTGTACTTGTGTACTTAACAGTTTGTTTTGTTGGTTGCGTCACATCATTAGTTTTTGGTACATAGATAATCGGCGTATCTTTTCCTGGATTTTCAGGGGTGATTGGTTTTCCTGGTTCTACTGGTTGACCTGGTTTACTTGGATCGTTTGGATCTGGCAAGTATGGTTTGTAGCCTGGTACATTAGGCACAACTGGTTTACCTGGTTTTGTTGGATCGTTTGGATCATTTGGATACTTCACTTCTGGTGTTGATGGGAAGTTTGGATCTTTTGGTGTCTCTGGTTTTGGAACCAATTTTCCAAGTGGCTTGTAAGTAACAGTTTCTTCAAGATTTTCTTGAGTAACTGTCTTAGAAGCAACACTTCCTTTATCAGCGTAGTAACCTGTCAATCCTGGTGTTGGAACTGCATCATAGTTAGCCTTATTCGATGCCCATGGAGTAGATGAGAGAACTTCACCTGTCACCTTATCAAGTTTTAAGGTACGTGTCCATTGTGCATTTTGAACCTTATCAGCTGGGGCAGTTGCATTACCGTCTGATACCACATAATGAACAGTTGACGTTACATCTTTCTTCCATTGATCTTCCGCAGGGTATTTAGGACTCTTTGGATCATTTGGATTGATTGGATCTGTTGGATTATGTGGATCATTTGGTCCAACTGGTGTTTCACCATGCTTCAAGGTAACTACGAATTCTTGATCAACTGACTCATCCTTGTCATAGGTAGCTCCTGCTGGGAATCCATCACTTACAAGAACATAGCCACGATCTTGATATTTCTTGATCTTGTCTGCAGTTGAGTAGGCAATAGCTTCACCTGATTTGCCACCTACTTGATCACTTTCAAGTGTTGCACCAGTATTTTGGTCTACATACTTGATAATAGCTTTTTGATCTACCTTACGATAGATAATTTCTGTGTCAGTACCTGGATTTTCAGGAGTGATTGGTTTTCCTGGTTCTACTGGTCTACCTGGTTCACCTGGTTTCGTTGGATAGTTTGGATCTGGCAAGTATGGTTTGTAGCCTGGTACATTAGGCACAACTGGTTGACCTGGTTTCGTTGGATCGTTTGGATCATTTGGATACGGCACTTCTGGTGTTGATGGGAAGTTCGGATCTTTTGGTGTCTCTGGTTTTGGAACCAATTTTCCAAGTGGTCTGTAAGTTACAGTTTCTTCAAGATTTTCTTGAGTAACTGTCTTAGAAGCAACACTTGCTTTATCAGCGTAGTAACCTGTCAATCCTGGTGTTGGAACTGCATCATAGTTAGCCTTATTCGCTGCCCATGGTTCAGTAGGGTTAAGAACTTCACCTGTCACCTTATCAACATTTAAGGTACGTGTCCATTGTGCATTTTGAACATTGTCAGCTGGGGCAGTTGCCTTACCGTCTGATACCACATAATGAACAGTTGACGTTACATCTTTCTTCCATTGATTTTCCGCAGGGTATCTTGGACTGTTTGGATCATTTGGATTGATTGGCTCTGTTGGTTTATGTGGGTTATTTGGTCCAACTGGAGTTACATCGTGTGCTAACTTAACTACGAATTCTTGATCAATGTTTTCATCATCATCAAATTTCTTTTGATCTTCAGTTGAGTTTGTGAAACCATCTTCTACAAGCTTGTAACCCTTATTAACAAAATCAGCAATCTTAGCTGCAGTTGAGTAGGCAATAGTTTCACCAGCTGCACCTTCAACTGTATCTTTTGCCAACTCCTTGTTGTTAGCACTTGTATCAATATATTTGACAGTAGCTTTTTGTTTTACTTTCTTATAGACAACGACTGTTTCGTATGTACCCAAATCAGACTTGGCTACAATATTGCGCCAATAAGTTTCTGAAACGGTGCGTTTACCTGCTTGAGCTTCAATAAGTGTGTCTGTTGCATTGCTTGAATCATATGAAACAGAAACTGAATCAGCTTTAGCCCCAGCTTCTAATCCTGGAACATTAGTTGATAGAATTTCTGCTTTATAGCCATCGACTTTTGGTGAAGCAATAGTTCCATAATTATAGGTACCTGAATTTGTTCCATCAACTTTCCAACCTGTATCAGCGATGTTATCTCCATCGATATCAGAAATGTGATACTTAGCCTTACTATAGGCGGCTAAGAACTCATCACCATTGCTGACACTTGAATTTTTTAAAATCTTTTTAAAGCCTTCTTGGTCAATAGAGACATCCAAAGTACGCTTCCAATCTGATGACTGGATAACATCTTCTTTAACTGGAGTTCCATCTTCGTAAACATATTTGATGACATTTTTATGAACACCAGTCGGGTTGATTTTAGAACCATTTGATACCCAAATATTTTGACGGTTATCACCTACCGGGTCAATACCATAAGTCCTATCTGTGGCAACAACTCCCCCAGTCGAAGAACCTGTTGGTACAGATGTGGCATTAGCAGGTTCTATGTGTGCCCTATTATTTTGGAAACCAGCAATGGACATAGATCCACCCTGGATATTCATCCAAACAGAACTCTGTTTATTATGACTTTGTGCATCCCTACCATCCTTGTTCATGGAATAAACCGTATAGGTCCCAACACCTGCATTATTTGTTGGACCATTAAATTCGACTCGGTTCCCTGAAGCTTCTGATTTATTTGAGATATAAAGAATATTTCCGTGGCCAATATCCTGTGGATTGTTTCCTTGAGGAATCGATAGTGGTAATTTACCTGTAATTTCACCTGCTGAAAGACTATCCGACTTAGTATATCTCATAAATGCAACATAAAAGGGATTGTTGAACTGGAAGAAGGTATTTGAACTATTACCTAGCGCCACAGATATCAACTCCGCATAGTAGTTCGTATTATCGTCTCGGATATCTACGATAGAACCTTTATTAGCTTGGAAAAGTGGCTCAGACTTAGTACCATTCTGAGAACCAAGTGAAATGACATCATCCCAGTCATTGTCGCCACGATTGTCCATTTGTACACGGAAAGTCGCGTAGTCATCTACAAGAATCTTACCATTTTCATTAAGGCCAATATAGTTGTAACCATCGTAACTACCCGAAGGTGCACCACCGTTCTTACCTTTACCTACTGAATGAAAGGTATTAGTCGAATGTTTTCCAAAGACTACTCTTGAATCATTTCCGAAATCAAGGGCAACGCCACGACCTTTATTTTCAAAGCGAACTTTGGAATTTTGACCTGTGACAAGTTCTGAGTGATTCCCCATCATAATACCGTCACGACCGTTAAATTCAAATGTTCCTTCTTCGCCAATAAGAACTCGGCTAGGACCATTTTTACGACCGTTGTTACCAGCACCGTAACCACCAAAACGATCCTTATCTGTAACGTTATCCCCTGGACGGTTTATACCAATTGAAATACCTTGACCGATACTAGTATTTAGGACTAACTTAGAGCCTTTACCAGTTTCTACGGTACCACTATCAGCCATGAAAATACCAGCATTATGGTAGCGAGCACTATCAGTTTGCTTGGCAGTGTTCATGTTGATAGTAAGACTAGCTTTATCTTTTACACTGACCTTAGCTCCACTTTCAAGAGTAATAGCATCCCCTTGAGAAGAACGGTTAAGCGTTAAGCTAGCTCCCTCAGCAACTGTTACAGATTTAGCATCGTGAATATTTGACTCACGACGTTTATCTGATTTACCAGCTTGTCCCACGTTCCGTTGAACATACTGAGTTTGACCATTTGCTGCTTGATAACTATCGCTAACTGTTGAAGTTGTATTTCCTTTGATAACGACATTTGTGTTACCACCACCACCATAAAGTGATGAACCCTCACTTGTCACATTTTCAAATGTAACTGTATTTGAACCACTAGTTCTTGATAGTTCAATTGGACCTCTAGAGTTTGCTGAAGCAATCTTAAGATTTTTGAGGTTTAGTTCCCAGCTAGCTCCTGTCAATTCCAAAGTATGCGACAAGAGGTCTAGACGAGCATTGTCGTCCTTACCTTGGATAGTAACTGGACGAGACGGCGCATTGATGGTAGTCTTACGGTCAACAGATCCTGAACGTCCATTGTCGGTATTACCATTATCACCTTGAGCTACGATATCACCATTAACAGTGATATCGCTTACATTTTCATCCTCTAAGGCTGAAACAAACTCACTCCAATTAGATACTTCTCGTTTATCTTCTGAAGTAGCTCGGCGTGTACGAGTAGAACGACGTGCTTCAGCTGAAGCTTTGTCAGTAGACTTATCGTCTTTTTCAGCAACTTTAGCTAGAGCTTTGTCAGTAGACTTATCGTCTTTTTCAGCAACTTCAGCTGGAGCTTTGTCAGTAAACTTATCGTCTTTTTCAGCAACTTCAGCTTTAACTTCAGTTGCTTTCGCCGTTTCTTCACTCGATTCTTTCGCTGATGCTTCTGACTTTTCAGATTTTGGACTCTCGATTACAGGTTTTTCAGAATCTGAAGAAACTCCAGCCTTTTCTGGTGTTACAACAGCTTTATCTTCTACTGTTGATTTTGAATCGGCAGTTTCTAGTGATAGAGTAGACTTATCTGCTACTGTAGGTTTTGATTCAGAAGTTCTTGGTACTGAAGATTCCGATGTACTTGTTGAACTTTCTGGACTAACAGATACTACGGAGGTGAGCAATGTTTCTGAAACATTTACCTCATCAGCACTAGCAACTTGTCCACTCAAAAAGAAGGCAGTTCCTAAAAGAACAGAGGCTAAACCAAAGCTATACTTACGTAAAGAAAAGCGTTGACGCTCATTAAAATGAAACTTCATAGTAATCTCCTTTTTACTTTTTCTTAAATCTTAGTATATCACTATATTTATAAAAATCAAGTGGTAACGCTTACTTTTTACTAAAAAACGTATTACACGAACTAAATTTAATATTTTTTTACATCTCTTATCGAAAACTTAGTAATTCTTTAAGAAATAGAATTAAAGGAACAAACATCCATCTAGTGATGTATTTCATCCCTGCTATGAGAGATTTATCCATTTTTATATTCATACAACTTATTTAACAGTATTAAAATTTTTAGTAAATATTTTTTGCCGAGATTTATAGTTTTATCTTTTAGTTTTTCAACAAATCCTTCTATCTCTGGATATAAAAATGGAGAGAACAACGGCTGTCCTCTCCAAATGTTATAGTGAATTGAAATAGGGTATGAACAAATCGATTAGGAAAGTCAAACTAATTTCTAGAAATATTTTTAGCAGTCTTAGCGTCCTGTTCTAGATTCAATATACTCTGTTATGGGGCGGTTACTACCAATCAAATCAACGCTTTTATTGGCATTGACCTGAGACACTATGAATCTGGGAACTTTCTCGCCAAGGAACACATTACTAAGCGAGGTAATCCCTATGCCAGAAAAATCTTGTTCAAGTGCAGTCAGGCAAATGACGGAGATAAGATTATCAAGGCCCCTGTCCCTAAGGCACCTCTGGCGCACAGCCTGGGCTCAGCTTCCATCATTGCCCACACCATTCACCAGAAATTTAATCTAAAAGTTCCTAACTATCGCCAAGAAGAGGATTGGGCTAAGATGGGCTTGTCAATTAGCCGTAAGGCAATGGCTAACTGGCACATCAAGTCTAGTCAGTATTATTTTGAGGCGATTTATGACCTTCTACGAGAGAAGCTCTTGGAGCAGCCGATTCTTCATGCGGACGAGACCTCCTACAAGGTTCTAGAAAGCGATAGCCAGCTGACTTACTATTGGACTTTCCTATCTGGCAAGCACGAAGAGCAGGGGATTACCCTCTATCATCATGACAAGCGACGCAGTGGCCTGATGGTTAAGGAGTTTCTTGGAAATTATGATGGCTACATTCACTGTGACATGTGGGGTGCTTATCGCCAGTTGGAAAAGGCAGAGCTGGTTGGTTGTTGGGCACATGTGAGACGGAGATTCTTCGAAGCGACTCCTAAGAAGGCAGACAAGAGGTCCTTAGGAGCCAAGGGCTTGGCTTATTGCAACCAGATGTTTGGGCTAGAAAGTTCATGGGAGAAATTGAGCGCTGAAGAACGTCTTAAGAAACGTCAGGAAGAGTTGAAACCTTTGATGGAAACCTTCTTTTACTGGTGTCGAAGTCAAGCAGTTTTGTCTGGTTCAAAACTTGGAAGAGCTATTGACTACAGTCTCAAGTATGAGGAAACTTTTAAGACCATTCTAAAGGATGGCAATCTGGTGCTCTCTAACAATCGGGCCGAGAGAGCCATTAAGTCTTTGGTCATGGGTCGGAAGAACTGGCTCTTTTCACAGAGTTTTGAAGGAGCCAAGGCGACAGCTATTATTATGAGTCTGCTTGAAACCGCCAAACGACATGGACTTGATTCCGAGAAATATATCACCTATCTTCTAACCCATCTCCCCAATGAGGAGACTCTCGCGAAAAGAGAGGTGCTAGAAGCTTATTTGCCATGGGCTGAGGTTGTACAAGAAAATTGTAAATGACAAAAGTTCCAGAGTCAAAACTGACTTTGGAACTTTTTCAATATACTCTGTTATGGGACGGTTACTCATTATCCATCAAAAAAACCGTAAGAATTTCTTCTTACGGTTTTTCTAGCAAATTCATAGAATTGAGATTCTCAGTTTTGCTTTATTTGAGTAATTTTTTACTCTTCTTCCTCACGTTTTTTAGCGAAGAGGAGTCCGCCTGTCGCTGCTGCAAGAAGTGCTAAAGCAAGTGAAGCGCTAGATTGTTCTGTACCAGTATTTGGCAATTCTTTCGCTCCTGCTTTCTTAGCTGGTGCTTGAGCAGGTGAATCTTGGTTAGCAGCTGTAACAGCTTTTTCAGCTGGAACGACTGCTACTGAACCATCTTCAAAGGTTACAACTACTGATCCATCATTGTTAACCTTGATATCTTTCGCTGTTGGGTTAGCTTTCTTAACTTCTTCTGCTACCTTAGCTTTTTCGGCGTCAGTCAAGTTGCTTGGATCTTTAACTGGTGTCTTAGATTCTGGATCTTTAACTCCTTCTGCATCTTTCGCTTTTTCTACCAAGTCGCTTGATGGAATAGTTGCTGAAGAACCATTTGTTGGATCCGTTACGGTTGCGTTACCTTGGTCATCAACTGTGACGTTCTTACCTGGGTTCGCTTTTTCAACTTTATCCTTAACTGCTTCTTTTTCTTTGTCTGTCAAGTGTTTTGGATCCTTAACTTCTGTCTTAGCTGGAGTTACAGGTTTGACTGGAGTTACTGATGGATTCTTAACTCCATCTGATTCCTTAACTTTATCAGATGATTTCTTAACTGTCTTATCTGCTGGGATAAAGGCTGTGGTGCCATCTTCAAAGGTTACAATTACTGATCCGTCTTTGTTAACCTTGATATCTTTCGCAGTTGGGTTAGATTTCTTAACTTCATCTGCTACCTTA
>NZ_JAPVZO010000043.1:0-9771 GCF_041432445.1 Streptococcus sp. 27098_8_69
TCTAACTTCTATCAACCAACTTCAAGCGACTCCGAAAGAGGAACCAAAACCAGAGCCACCAGCACAGCCGGAAGAGCCTAAGATTGACTATGATAAGGCTATGGCAAGCTTGGCAGAAGCTATTCAAAACAAGAGCAAGGAACTAGGTAGCGATAAAGAAGCTAAGAAGAAACTAGTTGAGTTGTCCGAGCAAGCAATCGCAGCGATTGAAGCAGCTAAGACACAGGATGCGGTAGACAAAGCCTTGCAAGCAGCTCTAACTTCTATCAACCAACTTCAAGCGACTCCGAAAGAGGAAGTAAAACATTCAAATCTTCCGACTGAAGGAGATAAGGTCTTAGTTCAAACGCAACCAAGCCTTGAAGTAACGACAGAATCAATCGCCTTTAATACTGTTCGTCGTGAGAATGCCTTCTTAGCCAAAGGCAAGGAACAAGTTGTTTCAGAGGGCAAAGCAGGTCAAGTAACGACTTATATAGAAGTAGATGGAGACACACGTAAGACAGTTAAGGTTGAACGTGAAGAAGCTCAAGATCGTGTCATCGAAGTTGGTACTTTTGAAGGAACATCTGTGCCAGGTGATGGCGTTAAAGAATTGAGCTTTAGTCAGCCAAGCCTTGAAGTTGTTGAAGAAGCTCTCGGATTTAAGACAGTGAAGCAAGATGATCCAACACTTCCAGAAGGTGAAACTCGAGTAGTTCAGGCTGGTCGTAAAGGTAAAGAACGCGTCAGCATAGAAGTAGCATTGGATGGAAGTCGTACTGAAAAACTTCGCGAAGTTGTGGAAGCACCGCGAGATGAGATTGTGCTAGTCGGAACTAAGAAAGTTGAATCAGGTAAAACAGATCCAGCGATCCATGAAGTAGCAGAGTTCACAGGTGGTGTCAATGGAACAGAAGCAGCTAGTCATGAACTTCCAGAATTTACTGGTGGAGTAAATGGCTCAGAAGCAGTTGTTCGTGGAGAAGATCCAGAGTTCACAGGTGGTGTCAATGGAACAGAAGCAGCTAGTCATGAACTTCCAGAATTTACTGGTGGAGTAAATGGCTCAGAAGCAGTTATTCGTGGAGAAGATCCAGAGTTCACAGGTGGAGTAAATGGTTCAGAAGTGGCTAATCATGAATTTCCAGAGTTTACTGGTGGTGTCAATGGAGCAGAAGCAGCTGTCCATGAGATACCAGAGTTTACTGGTAATGTCAATGGAGCAGAAGTAGCTATCCATGATGTTCCAGAATTTACTGGTGGAGTCAATGGCTCAGAAGCAGTTATTCGTGGAGAAGATCCAGAGTTTACTGGTGGAGTAAATGGTTCAGAAGCAGCTGTTCAAGCAGAAGCCCCAGAGTTCACAGGTGGTGTCAATGGAGCAGAGGCAACTGTACATGAGCTCCCAGAATACAAGGATGATCAGTCACATGTAGCTCAGGCTATGTCACAAGACAAGACTTATCAAGCACCTGCAAATCGTCAAGACATTCTCCCTGAAACAGGAGCAAAAGAAACTGCTACCCTTGCAAGCTTGGGAGCTGTAGGAGCACTTCTTGGCTTAGCTGCAATGGGAAAGAAAAAAGAAGACGAATAGAATCTGTCAAACTCAAGAAATACTGTTGAGGAAGTATAGATTTTGTGGGAAGTTATTGCAGAATAGTAGCATTGTTTAAAGAAACTGCTGTAATAACTGTCCAAACTTTAGAGATTGAAACCAATAACTAATCTCAATTATAAAAAGCGATCAAAACGAGTTTTCTGAGAGTCAGAATTCAGTCTTGTTCGCTTTTTTATATCAAGAATTAGGTGTAGAATTTTATGTTCATAAGTCATCAGTTATAGGACTTGAGCAAACTAATACTCAATGAAAATCAAAGAGCAAACTAGGAAGCTAGCTGCAGGTTGCTCAAAGCACAGCTTTGAGGTTGCAGATAAAGCTGACGTGGTTTGAAGAGATTTTCGAAGAGTATAAAAACCAGCGACTTTAATCGCTGGTTGCTCATATGATTGTTCACTTGATAGGGATGAAGGCTTATCTAGACCTTCTATTTCTACGATAGCCATTTAGTTTTTTATTTTCCCAATAACTGTTAAAGATTTTTTCTTTACTTTCACGATCAATTTCTAGGAAATAAGCATAGAGTAGATCAATTAAGATCAACATAGGAAGTTGGGCAGAAATGCGTTGGATATAGGAAGCCTGACTCTGGCTTCCTACCAGTACAGTTTCTGTAAATACCTGAGTTTCCTTGCTAGGTGTACTAGTAAAAAGAACAGTTTTAGCCCCCATATCTTGAGCGTCTAGTAGACTGTCAATGATGGATGGAGTTGTTCCTGAAAGGGAAAAGCCAAAGACCAAACATTTTTCATCGATGATACTGGTTGTCCAGGCGAAACCATCTGGATCTGTCAAAGCCTCACAAACGACTCCAAGTCTCATGAAACGCAATTTCATCTCACGTGCAACGAGGCCAGAACTTCCAGTCCCAAAAAAATAGACGCGTTCTGATTGATCAATCATTTGGGCAATGCGCTCCAGTTGGGCATCATCAATCAATTCTTGTGTCATTTCTCGGATGTTTGTATAGCTCCTCAAGACTCTTTGGGTCAAAGGATTCATATCCTGTTGTGGGACGGAAAGGGTATCCTTTTGTTGTTGGTATTTGAAAATAAATTCCCGATAACCCGTAAAGCCACATTTTTTGGCAAAACGGGTGAGAGCAGCCTGTGAAATATGAAGTTTTTGTGTGACCTGCTGAGAAGACAAGTCATCGTGAATGGTATCTGCCTGCAAAAAATAGCGGGCAATCTCTTGCTCTAAATCGGTCATTTCTTCAAAGTGAAGATCAATAATCGTAGAGATATCTTGCTTGTTCATGGGCCTCCCTTGTAGTTATTGGTTAAAATTTTTATCAATGAAATCTATAAAATAGCGCTTACTTTAATTATACCACAGTTGCTTTGTTTTTTGGATAAAAAGGAAAAGTCTTTTCTTTTTCCATAATTTTCTCTTTAAATTATGGTACAATTAAGAGTAAGATTTTGATTAGAAATGAGACTGCTTTGTATGAGAAAATTTAATAGCCATTCGATACCGACTCGGCTTAATTTATTATTTGCAATCGTTATTTTGCTCTTCATGACCATCATTGGTCGCTTGCTCTATATGCAATTCGTAAATAAGGATTTCTATGAAGCCAAGTTAGCGTCTGCTAGCCAAACTAGGGTAACAACGGGTTCTGCTCGTGGAGAAATCTATGACGTGGCTGGAAAACCCTTGGTAGAAAATACCGTCAAACAAGTCGTGGCTTTCACACGAAGTAATAAGATGACGGCTACAGATTTAAAGGATATTTCTACTAAACTTTTAACGTATGTAACAGTTTCCTCTCCAAATTTGACAGAACGTCAGATGGCTGATTATTATCTAGCGGACCCAGCTGTCTATAAAAAAACGGTAGAGGCTCTTCCAAAAGATAAGCGTTTTGACTCAGATGGTAATCAACTTTCTGAATCGGATCTTTATAACAATGCTGTTGAGAGTGTTACCTCTAGCCAAACTAATTATACAGAGGATGAAAAGAAGGTAATTTATCTCTTTAGCCAGCTCAATTCAGTTGGAAATTTTGCTACAGGGAATATTCAAACAGATCCTTTGAGTGATACACAGGTAGCTGTAATTGCTTCTGCTTCAAAGGAATTGCCAGGTATTTCTATCTCTACCTCATGGGATCGAAAAATCTTAGAAACTTCTCTTTCATCTATTGTCGGAACTGTTTCTAGTGAAAAATCAGGTCTTCCAGCAGAAGAAGTAGACGCTTATTTGAAAAAAGGTTATTCGCTCAATGATCGCGTCGGGACTTCCTATCTTGAAAAACAATACGAAGAAGTCTTGCAAGGGAAACGGACCGTCAAGGAAATCCATTTGGACAAGCATGGAGACATGGAGAGCGTAGAAAATATCGAAGAAGGTAGCAAGGGGAAAAACATCAAATTAACCATTGATTTGTCCTTCCAAGATAGCGTAGACAGCCTTTTGAAGAGTTATTTTAATTCTGAACTTGCAAATGGTGGTGCTAAATACTCAGAAGGTGTTTATGCAGTAGCCCTTAATCCTAAGACAGGTGCTGTATTGGCAATGTCAGGAATAAAACACAATCTAGAAACAGGAGACTTGACACCAGACTCACTTGGTACAGTAACCAATGTCTTCGTACCAGGATCTGTCGTTAAGGCAGCTACCATCAGTTCAGGTTGGGAAAATGGGGTCTTGTCAGGAAATCAAACCTTGACAGATCAACCAATCGTCTTCCAAGGTTCTGCGCCTATCAATTCCTGGTATACCCCTTCTTATTATGGTTCTTTCCCGATTACAGCAGTTGAGGCTCTAGAATATTCATCTAATGCCTACATGGTTCAAACTGCGTTAGGAATGATGGGTCAGACCTATCAACCAGAGATGACAGTCAAAACCAACCAACTGGATTCTGCTATGGGTAAACTTCGTGCTACCTTTGGAGAGTATGGACTAGGAGTTTCTACTGAGATTGACTTGCCAGATGAATCGACAGGATTTATCCCCCAAAAATTTGACTTGGCTAATTATTTAACTAATGCTTTTGGCCAGTTTGATAACTACACACCGATGCAATTAGCCCAGTATGTGGCGACCATTGCTAACAATGGTGTTCGTCTAGCTCCACATATTGTCGAGGGAATATACGACAACAATGATAAGGGTGGCCTTGGGGAATTAATCCAAGCAATAAATACCAAGGAAATCAACAAGGTCAATATTTCTGAATCAGATATGGCAATCTTGCACCAAGGATTTTACCAAGTATCGCATGGAACTAGTCCCCTAACGACAGGACGGGCGTTTTCAGATGGCGCCACTGTTTCTATCAGTGGTAAGACCGGTACAGCTGAAAGCTATGTAGCTGGTGGTCAAAAAGCTAATAATACCAATGCCGTGGCCTATGCTCCAACAGAAAATCCTCAAATTGCAGTTGCAGTAGTCTTTCCTCATAATACCAATTTAACCAAAAATGTTGGGCCAGCAATTGCTCGCGACATTATCAATCTATACAACCAACACCATCCAATGAATTAGAAAGGAAGCCATGCTTTATCCAACACCTATAGCTAAGCTGATTGACAGTTATTCTAAACTTCCGGGTATCGGGATTAAGACAGCAACCCGACTGGCCTTTTATACTATTGGGATGTCGGATGATGATGTCAATGAATTTGCAAAAAATCTTCTTGCAGCCAAGCGAGAATTGACCTATTGCTCTATTTGTGGACGTTTGACAGATGAGGATCCTTGTTCTATCTGTACCGATCCTAGCCGTGATCAGTCTACGATTCTGGTCCTGGAGGATAGCCGAGATGTTGCTGCTATGGAAAATATCCAGGAATACCACGGACTTTACCATGTTTTACATGGCCTCATTTCCCCTATGAATGGAATTAGCCCAGATGACATCAACCTCAAAAGTCTCATGACTCGCCTCATGGATAGCGAAGTTTCAGAGGTTATCGTGGCCACCAATGCAACAGCAGATGGTGAGGCGACTTCCATGTATATCTCTCGGCTTCTCAAACCCGCGGGGATTAAGGTTACTCGTCTAGCACGAGGTCTAGCAGTAGGAGCAGATATCGAATATGCGGACGAAGTAACGCTCCTAAGAGCCATTGAAAATCGTACAGAACTTTAGTCTGTAAGGATATAGAACAGGCAATTAGTTAGCAGATAAGACTTTAAGAAATCAAGAGACTAGATTTATTTTTAATCCAGTCTCTTTTGTGCTATTCAAGTTTAAAAAAATAAACAAATGTGATATACTAAAAAGCGAGTATTCTAGTAGAAATAGGACAATCATATGAAACAAACAATTATTCTATTATATGGTGGGCGCAGTGCAGAGCGTGAAGTGTCTGTATTGTCAGCTGAGAGTGTCATGCGTGCGGTTAACTATGACCGTTTTGAAGTCCAAACTTTCTTTATCAGCCAGTCTGGTGATTTCATCAAAACCCAAGAATTTACCCAAACTCCTGGCCAAGATGAACGTCTCATGACCAATGAAACGATTGATTGGGACAAGAAAATTGCTCCAAGTGCTATCTACGAAGAAGGAGCGGTTGTCTTTCCAGTTCTTCATGGACCTATGGGAGAAGATGGTTCCGTTCAAGGTTTCTTAGAAGTCTTGAAAATGCCTTATGTCGGTTGTAACATCCTATCTTCAAGCCTTGCCATGGATAAAATCACAACTAAGCGCGTTTTGGAGTCTGCTGGGATTGCCCAAGTTCCTTACGTAGCGATTGTTGAAGGGGATGACTTGGCTTCTAAGATTGCTGAAGTTGAAGAAAAATTAACCTATCCAGTCTTTACTAAACCATCCAATATGGGATCTAGTGTCGGTATTTCTAAGTCTGAAAATAAAGAAGAACTCCATCAAGCTTTAGAGCTTGCCTTCAAGTACGATAGTCGTGTCTTGGTAGAACAAGGAGTAAACGCGCGTGAAATCGAGGTTGGTCTTTTAGGAAACTATGATGTCAAGAGCACGCTACCTGGTGAAGTTGTCAAAGATGTAGCCTTCTATGACTATGAAGCCAAATATATCGATAACAAGATTACTATGGATATCCCAGCTAAGATTAGTGATGATGTGGTAGCAGTCATGCGTAAAAATGCAGAAACTGCCTTCCGTGCTATTGGTGGACTTGGCTTATCACGTTGCGATTTCTTCTATACAAATAAGGGAGAAGTTTTCCTAAATGAGCTCAACACCATGCCTGGATTTACCCAATGGTCTATGTATCCCTTGCTTTGGGACAATATGGGGATTAGCTATCCAGAACTAATCGAGCGTTTGGTTGACCTTGCTAAAGAAAGCTTTAATAAACGTGAAGCGCACCTATTGTAAAGACAGCTATAAGGGCGGGGCAAAACTCCCTGCCCCTTTTTAAAGGAGTAAATATGAAACTTACGATTCACGAAGTTGCGCGTGTCGTCGGTGCAAAAAATGATGTGACTAGCTATGTGGATAGCCCACTAGTCAAAGCTGAGTTTGATAGTCGTTTGATTGGATCTGGGGATTTATTTGTGCCACTCAAGGGGGCGCGTGATGGTCATGACTTTATCGAGACAGCTTTTGAAAATGGCGCTGCTTTAACCTTATCAGAGAAAGAAGTAGCAGGTCATCCTTATATCTTGGTAGAGGATGTCCTAACTGCCTTTCAAGCTCTTGCGGCCTATTACCTTCAAAAGACAGGTGTCGATGTTTTTGCTGTTACAGGTTCAAATGGGAAAACTACTACCAAGGATATGTTGGCTCATTTGCTTTCTACAAGCTACAAAACCTACAAAACGCAAGGGAACTACAATAACGAGATTGGCCTCCCTTACACTGTTCTTCATATACCAGATGATACTGAAAAGCTGGTCTTGGAAATGGGACAGGATCACTTGGGAGATATTCATCTTTTGTCTGAACTGGCTCATCCGAAAACAGCTATTGTGACTCTGGTCGGAGAGGCACATTTGGCCTTCTTCAAGGATCGTTCTGAGATTGCCAAAGGGAAATTGCAAATCGCTGATGGTATGGAGAAAGGGGGCTTGCTTTTGGCGCCAGCTGATCCTATTGTAGAGGATTATCTACCTGCTGATCAAAAAGTAGTTCGTTTTGGTCCAGGTGCAGAACTCGAAATTACAGAATTGATTGAGCGTAAGGATAGCTTGACTTTCAAGGCTAATTTCTTGGAGCAACCCCTTGATTTGCCTGTGACTGGTAAGTACAATGCGACTAATGCTATGATTGCTTCTTATGTTGCCCTGCAAGAAGGAGTGACTGAGGAGCAGATTGCTCAAGCCTTCCAGGATCTAGAATTGACCCGCAATCGTACCGAGTGGAAAAAAGCTGCCAATGGTGCGGATATCTTATCAGATGTTTACAATGCCAATCCAACTGCTATGAAGTTGATTTTAGAAACTTTCTCTGCTATCCCAGCTAATGAAGGTGGCAAGAAAATTGCAGTTCTGGCGGACATGAAAGAACTTGGAGACCAGTCTGTTCAACTCCACAATCAAATGATTTTGAGCATTACACCCGATGCCCTTGATACCGTTATTTTCTACGGTGAAGACATTGCTGAATTGGCTCAATTAGCCAGTCAAATGTTCCCCATCGGCCATGTTTACTACTTCAAGAAAACAGCTGAAGAAGACCAGTTTGAAGCCATGGTCAAGCAGGTTAAGGAGAGTCTTGGAGCACATGACCAGATTTTGCTTAAAGGTTCGAATTCTATGAATCTAGCCAAGCTAGTAGAAAGTCTAGAAAATGAGCACAACTGATTTCGCCAAAGCTATTCAGAGAATGTTGGCCATCACTGATACTGGTTTGACCTATACAAAGGATCCTTATGACCGTGAACGTTATGAGGATTTACGTCAGATTTTATGGAGTGTCTTGCAGGATCAAACAGAGCTTGATCAAGAGGAATTGACTGCAATTTTAAAACCAACAGGTAGCTATGCAACTCCCTTGATGGATGTAAGGGCATGGATTGTTCAAAATCAGAAGGTTTGCCTGGTTAGAGGGCAAGGAGAGGATACTTGGGCATTACCTGGTGGTTTTGGCGAGGTAGGATATTCTCCCAAGGAAAATATCCGAAAAGAAGTTCAGGAAGAAACAGGCTTTTCGGCAGAAGTAGGCTCTTTATTAGCGGTTTTTGATACCAATCGCTTTCAACTTCAGAACAAACAGTATGCCAAGTTCGTCTTTGACTGTCAGTTATTGGATGGACAATTTCAAGAAAATCAAGAAATTGCAGAACTTGAATTTTTTGATATCAAGAATCTCCCACCCCTATCTGAAAAACGAATAACCCAAGAACAAATGGAAATTCTATGGCAGGTCTATCAGGGTGAGCGGGAACAATATGTCGATTAGAAGCTTTGTTTTATATTAAGATCGACAGTTTCTTTTACACAAAATTATAAGAAAT
Organism: Streptococcus sp. 27098_8_69; assembly: GCF_041432445.1. Lineage (NCBI taxonomy): Bacteria > Bacillati > Bacillota > Bacilli > Lactobacillales > Streptococcaceae > Streptococcus > Streptococcus sp. 27098_8_69. The sequence continues at coordinate 8,995 of NZ_JAPVZO010000043.1, forward strand.
AAATGTAAGCTAGGCTCTATAAAAATCAGTAAGAGATTGGCTTATATGAAAATGAGGAAAGTTACATGAATTTTTGGGAAGCTTTATTTAGTACGCAGCCGACGGAGCCACCCCAGTTTGACCTTCTTTGGTATGGAAGTCTATTTACCTTATTAGCATTGACTGTGTTTCTTGCCTATCGTTATGGTGAGAAAAAGGCCTGTCAGCGATTTTTCCAGATTTTACAGGCGGTACAGCTAATCCTGCTCTACGGATGGTATTTAGTAAATCAGATGCCTCTAACTGAAAGTCTACCCCTTTATCATTGCCGTTTGGCTATGTTTGTAGTGCTTTTGACCCCGGGTGTCTCTAGAGTCAAACAGTACTTTGCTGTGCTTGGAACCTTTGGGACATTGGCAGCCTTTGTTTATCCAGTGCCAGATCCCTATCCTTTCCCCCACATCGCTATTCTGTCCTTTATTTTCGGACATTTAGCCCTCTTTGGAAATTCCTTGATTTATCTCTTGAAGGATTACGATGCTAGCTTATTGGACTTCAAACGAACCCTAATCATCACATCTTCGCTCAATGCCTTGATTTTCGTGGTTAATTTAGTAACAGGTGGAGATTATGGATTTTTGACAAGACCACCATTGGTTGGAGACCACGGTCGTCTGATCAATTATCTAGTGGTAACGCTATTCTTGACTTGCGCCATTTACTTAGTCTCTAAAATTTTTCAGACAATCCTTCAGGAACAGGGAGAAAAAAGGTTGAGAATCTGGCAGAAATAAAAAA
>NZ_JAPVZO010000044.1:0-9714 GCF_041432445.1 Streptococcus sp. 27098_8_69
CCAACAGTAACACCGGTTACAGATCCAAGCAACTTGACTGATGCGGAAAAAGCTAAAGTAGCAGAAGAAGTTAAGAAATCAAACCCAACCGTAACTGACGTTAAAGTTGGCAAAGATGGTACAACAACTGTAACTTACCCAGATGGTACAACAGCTGTTATTCCAGCCGATAAGACAGTTAAGAAATCATCAGATAAAGTTAAGGAATCAGATGGAGTTAAGAATCCATCAGTAACCCCAGTTACAGATCCAAGCAACTTGACTGACGCCGAAAAAGCTAAAGTAGCTGACGAAGTTAAGAAAGCTAATCCAACCGCGAAAGATATCAAGGTTAACAAAGATGGATCAGTAGTTGTAACCTTTGAAGATGGATCAGTAGCCGTTATTCCAGCTGAAAAATCTGTTACAGCTGCTAACCAAGATTCACCTGCTCAAGCACCAGCTAAGAAAGCAGGAGCGAAAGAATTGCCAAATACTGGTACAGAACAATCTAGCGCTTCACTTGCTTTAGCACTTCTTGCAGCAGCGACAGGCGGACTCCTCTTCGCTAAAAAACGTGAGGAAGAAGAGTAAGAAATTACTCAAATAAAGCAAAACTGAGAATCTCAATTCTATGAATTTGCTAGAAAAACCGTAAGAAGAAATTCTTACGGTTTTTTTGATAGATAAAGATTAGGAGAATGGTGAAATGTCAGTTTTACAGATCTTTGAAACGTTAAAAATTCAATTAAATAGCTATTCAATGTATATGCTATTTTTCCCATAGAAGAAAAGTTAATGTTCCCATCTTTCAAGTGTCTTGATGTAACATTGCAAACTTGTCTGAGGACAGAAAAAACGTTGAGATCATCAACGTTTTTTTAATATAATGGAGCCGGTGGGAGTCGAACCCACGTCCAAACACCTGCTAACATATTTGTCTACGACCATAGGTTATGTATTGTTTTAACAGCCCCTCGACACATAACTCAAGCCTAGGAACTGCGAGTCTATAAATCTCTTATCAAACTGCTAGACGAAGCTTGATCGTATCTCGCTAATAATAAGACCTGTCATCAGACACGAGCAATCCGAATCGGGTCACGCCTGCTGGTTTTTAGGCAGCTAGAGCGTAAGAAGTGTTATTTTTTGCAGTTATATTTAACTGAGCGTTTACGTCGCCACACGAGTCGCAAAATATGCCTCATAATGCCTGTCGAATCCGTAACGACCCCAAAAGACAATACAACTATTATACCTTATCTATTGGGAAAATGCAAAAGCTGAGTAAAGATTAGCATTTGCTTTGTTTTTAGGGCTTGTCTGTTACTCTAAGGGCTAAATATTTTTGCTGCTTGTAAGAAATAATTGGGAAGGTTTATGGAGAAAGAGATGGTCTGAGCTGTAGAGTATTTGACTTGTTGTTTCCGAGAAACCTTGTTGGCTGAGGCTTTTTTCAAGTTCAGAAATGATAAAACCGTGTGTCTCTCCATCTGGTGCAGTAAAATCAGCGATAAAGAGTTGTCCGCCATGAGTCAAATGTTCCTTGAACATAGATAGACTGTCATCAAGATTAGGCATATGATGAAGAACTCGACTGACGATAATAAGATCGAACTCTTCTTCAAGTGGTTCAAGTAATAAATCCTGTTGAATCAAGGATAGGTTTGCAAGTTTTTGACTTTCAATCTTGATGCGAGCTTGCTCTAGCATTTTATCCGCAATGTCAACCAAGGTCACTGATTTAGCTCGTTTGGCAAGAGGAAGGGCGATAAGGCCAGTTCCACCTCCAAAGTCTAGGATTGATTTGTTTGACAAATCAGGCACTTGTTTTATTAGATGCTGGCAAACAAGATCGGCCAGAAATTGATTTTTTGGAGAATCGAATGATTCTGCTCGATGATTAAAATGATGTTCCATATTTCTAGTCTAGCATAGAGTTTGGCAGTTTAACATTTCCTAGCTTTATTCTAGTAAAGGAATAAGCAAAAAGATTTTTCTCAAAAGGCGGTGGGACAGAAATCGATAGACAAAGTCTCGATTTCGTAGTCTCAGCCCCGCGAGGATGATTAGGAGCTTTTGGGAGTCTAAAAGACGAACAAAAAGTTCAATCAGCTACCGCGTCAAAGTTTGATTGTTAATAAAAAGTGAGGTAGGGATTTTTTGTCCCAACCTCTTGTTATTCTGCAGCTTGTTGCCAACGTTTTGCTAGAGTCCGTGAAAGGCTTGAAATAGCTAGGTTGAAACTGAAGTAGATTAGGGCGATCAGGATATATAAGCTGAAAACCTGTTCGGGTTCAAAGTATCGGCCCATGAGGATTTGACTAGCACCAAAAAGCTCTTGGAGGGCGATTACAGAGTATAGAAGACTTGTATCCTTAATCACTGTTACAAATTGAGAGATGATGGCAGGGAGCATCTTGCGGATGGCTTGCGGTAGGATGATGTAATAGAGGATTTGGCGATAGGAGAAACCTTGTGCCATCCCTGCCTCGTATTGTCCTTGATCCACTGCGTTAAGACCGCCTCGAATAATTTCAGCAAGAGCTGCAGATGTAAAGAGAGTAAAGGCGGTGATTCCGGCTGGGGTAGATTTCATTTTAAAGACTAAAAAAATAGTGAAAATCCAGAGTAGATTAGGAACATTTCGTACAAATTCAATGTAGACACTAGCAAGGATTCGTAATAGGGTGTTTTTTCCATTACGCATGACAGCGAGGATGGTTCCAATTAGTGTTGAAAGCGTGATAGCAATCAAAGAGATATAGAGGGTTAGACCAAAACCTTTTAAAATAAAGATGAGGTTGTCTAGACTGAGAACTTCAAGAATACTTTCCATAAAAACCTCCTAAAGTGAATAAGCTTTTTTGTTAGCTTGCTCCATTTTTCGTCCAAATTGAGCAACAGGGAAGCAGAGGGCAAAGTAGAAGAAGGCGGCGCCTAAAAAGGCTGGGATGTAGTTGCCGTTGAGTGCGGACCAAGATTTGGTGACAAACATAAGATCAACTCCAGAAATGATAGCTACTGTCGAAGTATTCTTAATCAGGTTGACGACTTGGTTGGTTAAGGGAGGGAGAATGATGCGAAAAGCCTGCGGTAAGATAATCAAGCGCATTGCATTTGCATAGGTGAATCCCTGAGAAAGAGCGGCTTCGAGTTGGCCTCTAGGGATAGACTGAATTCCTGATCGAATGACCTCAGCGATATAGGCGCCGTGGTAGAGTCCGACACAAAGAACGGCAGTCCAGTAGATGGGAATCATGATAGTATGGTTACTAATCAGAGGCAAGCCGTAAAATACAATAACGAACTGAACTAGGAGAGGGGTATTTTGATAAAATTCGATAAAGATACGGGACAAGATCCGTAAACTACCATGTTTGCTAGTGGATAAGGTACCAAATAGGATGCCCAATAGCATGGCTAGGGAAAAAGAACCTAGAGCGATAGCTATAGTAAAGAGAAATCCGTTAAAAAATTGACCAAAATGTTGAAAATAAGCTGTCCAAGATGATGAATCTATCATGTAGCTACCTCCTTATTCTGCTGAGTGTTTGGAGGGTTTGAGATTGTAGCGATCGTATAAGTCCTGCAAGGTCCCATCCTGACTCCATTTGACAACCAATTGATCTAGATAGTCATTCAGTTGCGTGTTCGATTTTTTGGTTACAATACCATAGTCAGAAGGTTTGAAGCTATCGTCAAGTAGTTCTGTTCTTTTGCTGGTATAGCCGGAAAGGATAGAACGGTCTACCGAGAAGGCATCAATCCGATGGGCGTGGAGGGAGGTGATTAATTCAGGATAAGATCCGAGTTCGACAAATTTAAAGGCAAGGCCTTTTTTCTTACCTAGCTCTGTAATCAGCTTTTGGGTGATGGATCCTTGTGCGACTCCAATGGTTTTTCCGTTTAAATCTTCAATATCTTTAATCTTACCTGATTTATTTACCAAAAATCCACAGGCGTCTGTATAGTAAGGGCTGGTGAAGTTGTAGAGCTTTTTCCGCTCATCTGTGATTGTGAAGGTGGCGATATCCATATCCACTTGTTCGTTGTCTAACAGAGGACCTCGAGTTTGAGCAGTAACTGGAACGTAGCGGACCTTGACCTTGAGTTGATCTGCAATCAGTTTGGCTAAATCTGTTTCAATACCTGAGAATTCTCCAGTTTTCGGGTTTTTATAGCCGAAATTAGGGACGTCTTGTTTGACACCAACAACGATTTCTCCTTTTTTTTGGATATCTGCGATACTGGTATCTGCTTGAACTGATGTCACAAATCCAATGCTTAAAAGACTGGTAACTACTGTTGCAAGAAAGAAATTCTTTTTCATAGGCGTCTCCTTATTTGACCTTGTCACTTTCGTGGTTGATAATCTTGCTGAAAAATTGTTGGGCGCGCGGTTCACTTGGGTGATCAAAAAATGCATCCACATCTGTTGTATCGACCAGGACTTGCCCTTCTGCCATAAAGATGATGCGATCAGCTACCTTACGAGCGAAGCCCATTTCGTGTGTGACGATGATCATATTCATGCCGTCGTGGGCTAGTTTTTGCATAACAGCTAGGACATCGCCGATTGTTTCGGGGTCGAGAGCTGAGGTTGGTTCGTCAAAGAGTAGGAGTTCAGGTTTCATAGCCAGGCCTCTAGCGATAGCTACTCGTTGCTTTTGTCCGCCTGATAAGGTGGCTGGATAGGAATCTTTCTTATCCCACATATTTACAAATTCTAAATATTTTTGCGCAGTTTTTTGAGCCACTTTGGGATCAATACCCAGTACTTTAATAGGTGCAAGAGTTACATTTTCTAACACAGTCTTATGTGGATAAAGATTAAAATGTTGGAAAACCATACCTACTTCCTTGCGGAGGGGGACCAAATCCTTTTGGCTAGCACCTGCCACTTGGTGTCCGTTTACCAGGAGACTTCCGCTATCAATCGCCTCTAGACCATTGATAGTACGGATAAGGGTTGACTTTCCAGAACCAGATGGTCCAAGTAACACAACGACTTGGCCTTTTTCAAAACGAAGGTTGATATTCTGGAGTGCGTGGTAGTCTCCGTAATACTTTTCAACAGCTTTAAATTCTACTAAAGTCATAATTTTTCTCCTTTGTGTTAGATTTTGTAACATAGATTCTACAACAAAAGCGTTTTCCTGTCAAATGATATTACAAAGAAATTAGTAAAACTTTGATAAAAGCAAAGCAGATAGAGAAAAACTGAAAATCATGTTATAATAAAACGATAGAATCGTAAGAAAGAGTGGATGTTTTTTTGATAATTCCTACTTATAATTGGCAATTTGCTCCGCAAGTTGAGGATGCGGATTTTACAAAGATAGCTAAGAAAGCTGGTTTGGGACCTGAAGTAGCTCGTTTGTTATTTGAACGAGGCATCAAGGATGAGCCCAGTCTGAAAAAATTTTTAGAACCTTCTTTAGATGATTTGCATGATCCCTATCTTCTGCATGATATGGAAAAGGCAGTGGAGCGAATTCGCCGTGCTATTGAGCAAGGGGAACTGATTCTCATTTACGGGGACTACGATGCGGATGGGATGACTTCGGCTTCCATTGTTAAGGAAAGTTTAGAACAGTTAGGCGCTGAGTGCCTGGTTTATCTTCCCAATCGCTTTACGGATGGTTATGGTCCAAATGCCAGTGTCTACAAATATTTTATCGAACAGCAGGGCGTGTCTTTGATTGTGACGGTGGACAATGGTGTGGCGGGGCATGAAGCCATTGATTTGGCTCAGTCTATGGGAGTGGATGTCATTGTGACCGACCACCATTCTATGCCTGAGGTTTTACCAGATGCCTATGCTATTATCCATCCTGAACATCCAGGGGCTGACTATCCTTTTAAGCATTTGGCGGGTTGTGGTGTCGCATTTAAGTTGGCTTGTGCCCTTTTAGAAGAAGTGCAGGTTGAGTTGTTAGACTTGGTTGCAATTGGGACAATTGCCGACATGGTCAGCTTGACGGACGAAAATCGTATCATGGTCCAGTATGGTCTTGAGGTCTTGCGCAACACTCAACGAATGGGATTGCAAGAAATGTTTGAAATCGCTGGGATTTCGAGTAGCGATGTGACAGAAGAGACGGTTGGTTTTCAGTTAGCACCGCGTTTAAATGCTCTAGGACGTTTGGATGATCCCAATCCAGCTATTGAGTTGTTGACTGGATTTGACGATGAGGAAGTGCATGAAATCGCCCTTTTGATTCATCAAAAGAATGAAGAACGTAAGGAAATTGTTCAGTCGATTTACGATGAAGCCAAGGGCATGGTGGATCCTGAGAAAAGTGTTCAAGTTTTGGCTAAAGAAGGCTGGAATCCGGGAGTTCTTGGAATTGTAGCTGGGCGCTTGCTTGAAGAACTAGGTCAGACAGTTATTGTGCTTAATATCGAAGATGGACGAGCCAAGGGTAGTGCTCGAAGCATAGAAGCAGTTGATATATTTGAAGCTTTGGACCCGCATCGAGAACTGTTTATCGCATTTGGTGGTCACGCAGGTGCTGCAGGTATGACCCTCGAAGTGGATAAGTTGGAAGTCTTATCTGATCTTTTGGAAGCCTATATCCGAGAAAAAGGTGTAGATGCCCAAGGTAAAAACAATCTATTTTTAGACGAAGAACTGGACTTAGAGGTCTTGAGTTTGGAGACGGTGAAAAGTTTTGAACGTCTAGCTCCTTTTGGGATGGATAACCCAAAACCTGTCTTTTATATTCGAGATTTTCAAGTTGAAAATGCTCGCGTTATGGGAGCTGGTAATGCCCATCTCAAGCTGAAAATTTCCAAAGGAGAGGCTAGTTTTGAGGTGGTCGCTTTTGGTCAAGGTAAATGGGCGACTGAGTTCTCGCAGACCAAGCAACTGGAATTGGCAGTGACTCTCTCTGTCAATCAGTGGAATGGTCAAACAACCTTGCAGTTGATGATGGTTGACGCCCGTGTAGAAGGTGTCCAGCTCTTTAACATCCGTGGCAAGAATGCCCTGTTGCCAGAAGGTGTACCTGTTTTGGACTTTACGCAAGAGTTACCTGATGTCACCTCTTGTTCAGCTATTGTTGTTAAGAATGTTCCTGAGGATATATCTCTCCTTAAGAAAATCTGTCAGGAGCAGGATTTTTCTGCTATTTATTTTAAAAATGATATAGCTAAGGCTTACTACTTGACGGGCTATGGCACGAGAGAGCAGTTTGCAAAATTGTATAAAACCATCTATCAATTTCCAGAGTTTGATATTCGCTATAAACTCAAAGATTTGGCAGCCTATCTCAAGATTGAACAAATTCTATTAGTCAAGATGATTCAGATTTTTGAAGAGCTTGGCTTTGTGACCATTGAAAATGGTGTCATGACGGTGAATAAAGAGGCTGAAAAGCGTGATATGGCTGAAAGTCAGATTTATCAAAAATTGAAACAAACTGTCAAAGAGCAAGAAATAATGGCACTTGGAACAGTCCAGGAAATTTATGATTTCTTAATGGAAAAAAGTGAATAAGAATAGAAAGAGTTGGTTTGCTGACTCTTTTTTTGCTATCAAAAACTACATCAATGAAAGGAATTTAGTGCTATAATGAGAGGAGTGAAGGACTGTTGAACCTTGTTGAAGAAAGTTATACTCTTCGAAAATCTCTTCAAACCACGTCAGTGTCGCCTTACCGTATATGTGTTACTGACTTCGTCAGTTCTATCCACAACCTCAAAACGGTGTTTTGAGCAACCTGCGGCTAACTTCCTAGTTTGCTCTTTGATTTTCATTGAGTATTAGTCTCAAAAGTACCAGAGAAGTTAGTCGGAGTAGAAAATGGATAAAGAGAAGAAAAAGAAATTACTGGCAGAGTATAAGCAGCAACAGAAGAAAGAATTTGAAGCAAGTTTACCGATAACAAGGGAAATCTTTTTAGATTTGTTTGATTTTTTGGATCAGGAGTTAGAGTCGCTGACTTGTTATGACGCTTTTCTTTTGAAAAATTATGTTTAAAAGTATTTTGGATAAATCCCTTGGTAAATCAAGTGGAAGTTACTTTGAGAAATTACCTTAAAAAATCAAAAACGATTTAACTTGTCAAAGCAGAGGTTTATTGTTATAATAGGTAAGATGGAGGCGTTATGGCACTTAAAAAAGCAAGTCTAGCCTGTGCGGTTTGTGGTTCTAGAAACTATTCAATTAAGATTAGTGGAAATCCAAAACCAACACGCTTAGAAGTAAATAAATTTTGTAAACACTGTGGCAAGTACACCACACACCGAGAAACGAGATAGGAGAAAACGATGCGTTTTATTAAGGACATTTTTAAACTTCTTAAAGAAACAACTTGGCCGACTCGCAAGGAAAGTTGGTTAGATTTTAAATCTATCATGGAATACACTGCTTTCTTTGTAGTGATGATTTATATTTTTGACCAATTGATTGTTAGCGGATTGATTCGTTTTATTAATATTTTTTAAAATAAGCTAAGAAAAGATCTAGTCGCTGAAATTCTTCAGTTAGGAAAGGAAAAAACATGGATAGTTTTGATAAAGGATGGTTTGTGCTACAAACTTACTCTGGCTACGAAAATAAAGTAAAAGAAAATCTATTGCAACGTGCACAAACATACAATATGCTAGAAAATATTCTACGTGTTGAAATTCCTACACAAACAGTGCAAGTAGAAAAAAATGGAAAGAAAAAAGAAATCGAAGAAAATCGCTTTCCAGGTTATGTTCTTGTAGAAATGGTTATGACCGACGAAGCATGGTTTGTTGTACGTAACACACCAAACGTAACAGGATTCGTAGGTTCACACGGAAATAGATCAAAACCAACTCCACTTTTGGAACAAGAAATTCGCGATATTTTAGTTTCTATGGGTCAAACTGTCCAAGAATTTGATATTGATGTCGAAGTTGGTCAAACTGTTCGTATTATTGACGGAGCTTTCGCAGATTACACAGGTAAGATCACAGAAATTGATAACAATAAAGTTAAGATGATTATCTCAATGTTTGGTAATGATACAGTTGCAGAAGTAAATCTTAACCAGATTGCAGAACTTTAATCAAAAATATTATCAATATAAAATCACAAACAAAGACAACTGTAGAGACAACAGTTGTCTTTTTATCTCTCATCTGCCTTCCTCAATACTTCCTGATACACCTTGGACTCAAAAAAAACACAAGACAGGAACCAAATCCCTTCTTTCCCCCTTTCGCTGCTATACTACAAGCAGAGAAAGGGGGAAAGCAAATGCTTGAGAAGTATTATGAGAAGGTAAAAGGAATTGTCCATAGATGCCGAAAAGATTATTATCTTCATCTGTGGGAAAAAGAGGATTGGGACCAAGAGGGCATGATCTGTCTCCATGAACTTCTAGAACACCATCCAGAACTAGTGGAAGAGGAAAAGAAACTCTACGTCTACTTCAAAACAAAATTTCGCAATCGAATCCTTGATAGCGTCAGAAAACAAGAGAGTCAAAAACGTCGCCTAGACCGGATGGCCTACGAAGAAGTAGGGGAGATTAGCCATCGCCTACCAGAAGGAGGATTGTGGTTGGATGATTACTACGCCCTTCATGAATTGCTGGATACTTATAGAAGAAAATTACCAGAAGATAAACAAGAAGCCTACGAACGCCTCTGGGCAGACGAACGATTTAAAGGCCGCAAAGCCTTACTAAAAGAGTTAAAGGGTTTAATTCAGGAGAAATGAAAAAAAGTTAAAAAAAGGTGTTGACAAAGTAA
>NZ_JAPVZO010000045.1:0-5540 GCF_041432445.1 Streptococcus sp. 27098_8_69
AGAATCCCTAGCCTTTATCTTTTTATAAAGATGAATCTTTCTTTATCAAATTCTACAGCCAACTCATATTTCCCATCTTCATTTTGAATGATGTAGCCCAATAAGACTAAACTATCAACAAAGATATCTCGACGTTTCTGCATAAGCTGGTCTTTTTTGAGAAATTTGAGCAAGAAGGTTGTTATATATTTGAGAGCATACTCAGGATTGACATCACCCAAAACAGCATAAAGAGCCTGCTGTTTTTCTGTCAAAGGATACTGGTGCTTAACCTTATAAAAATAATTAGACAAGGTCATCTTTTCCCTAGCAAAATCCGTATACTCTTCTAGGATTGCTGCATTGGTTTGATTGCGTAATTCCGTCTGAAAATATTTCTCCAGGATTTCTTGATAGATTGGACTATCATCTCTCACAAAGACTTCTAGGTCTAGTTCAAGAGATTCTGTAGATTCTAGAAATGGGAGATTGAGATAATAGCGTTTATTTTCTCTCAAAATCAAACCCGCTTTAATATATTCCTCCAAATGCTTGTCAACTGGAACCTCTGGAAACTGAGCCTTGATTTCGCGGAGGATAACATCATCATGCTGATCAAGATAGTTTACCAAATCTCTAAAGAATGGTTGACGCGTCAAGCGAGATGGATTAAAAATCTGAATCATGAAGATTCCTTTCTTTACAAACTAAAAGTGGTGATGTTGCTAATTGACTCGGGTTAGTGCCAGGCTGATTCAGAGGTACAGGAAGCCCCAACTCTCGATAATATTCTCTCCAGAAATCACTAATTTCCTGTGTATCATTCCCAAACTTCATGGGAATGGTCCCAAAAATAGGGAGTAGTTCAGCAATGAACTGGGAACAGTAATAACCATCTCCGTCGGGATAAAAAGAGAAATTGTAGGGAGACCCTAAAAGTCTCTCTGCCAGTTTTTTAACCTCTTTGAGATCCATTTTCGGATAGCGATAAAGGTCATATACTTTCTCAGCTTCAAAGAAATCTTCAGGGGATTGGGCAATGACACCGCCTTCCGTAGTTGTATGATAGACCTGTCCGTCCAAAAAGAGGGCCACATGGCTATAGTTGCCAGTAGATTCCTGGATGGCCTGTCCTATATCCGAATCATCCTTAACAAAAATCAAATCACCATTTTCTAACATACTTCTCTCCTAGCAAAAAAGGAGTCGAAACTCCTTTTTAACAATGGGTTTCCCCATCAATCATTAAGCATTGAAGCTTTCAGTCAATTGTGGTACTACTTGTTTCTTACGTGAAACAGCACCTGGAAGGAAGGCATGGTTGTTTTCAAGTTTGAAGTTGAAAGCTGCTTCTACCTTGTCCATATTAGCACCAAGAGCCAAAATTTCTGAGTTTGAGTTGACGATATCTGTAATCATCAAAACAAAGTCAGAGTATCCGTTAGCTGCATTTGCTGCTTGGATAGCTGCTTCAATTTCAGCTTGGCGTTCCAAGACTTCAGCGATATCAACTGTATTGACTTGAGCCACACGAACATTGTTTCCGTTCAATTCAAAAGTCTTAGCATCGATGTCAATCAATTCTTCTGCTGATTTGCTTGCCAAGTTAGTACCAGCCTTGAGCATGGCAAGACCGTATTCTTCCAAGTTCACACCAGCCAATTCAGCCAATTCAGGCGCAATCACCTTATCAGATGGGTGAGTTGTTGGAGATTTCAAAAGAAGGGTATCTGAAATCAAACCTGAAAGCATCAAACCTGCAATTTCTTTTGGAACAGTTACACCGTGTTCTTTGAACATACGGTATACGATTGAAGATGCTGAACCAACTGGCTCCAAACGCATGTAAAGTGGGCTTGCAGTTTCAAAGTTAGCTACACGGTGGTGATCCACAACACCGTAAACTTCTACTTCAGCGATATCTGAAACTGATTGTTGGAATTCATTGTGGTCAGTCAAGATAACTTGTTCTGCACCTTCTGCTTTAGCAGATGTGATGACGCGCGGTGCTTCAACACCAAAATAGTTCAATACGAAAGCTGTTTCTTCATTTGGAGTTCCAAGAGCCACCGCTTCTGTATCCAAACCATAAGCTTCTTTTGCAAGATAAGCAAAGGCTACTGATGAACCGATAGCATCTGAATCTGGATTTTGGTGACCAAATACTAGAATCTTAGACATGATAATACCTCGTTTCTTTATTCTCTTTATTGTAGCATTTTTTTCAATTTTTGACAAAAGTAAGAGGAGTCAAAGAACTCCCCTCTACTCTTCAAAATGACCGAGTAAATTTTCCTCTTGGTTTTCAGATAAAAATCTTTCCTTTTGCACTCTCTTCTTACGTTTGAGAAGGGCTTCAGCAGACATGGCTTCTTCTTTACTATCGAAACCTTGAGCATAGATGAGTTTTACTGGCAACCGAGCTCGTGTGTACTTGGCTCCCTTACCACTATTGTGAACGGCTATTCTTTTTTTGACATCCGTTGTATAACCAGTATAGTAGGAACCATCCCGACACTCAACTACATACATATAAGCTTTATGATCCATAATAGATTTCTTGAATTTCTGGAGTATAGGAACCATCATCATTATGAACAATGAGTGGTGGCAGAACCTTAAAACCACTAGTGGAGCCGTCCTTAATAGCCTCGATTAAAAGCATATTGGCTTCCTTCTCCCGTTTAGGGTAGACAAATTGCAGACGCTTTGGAGCCAAATTGTGTTGTTGAAGCGTGTCTAAAATATCTAACAATCGATCAGGACGATGGACCATGGCTAAACGCCCATTGGATTTGAGAATACTTTGGGCACTACGGCAGATTTCCTTGAGATTGGTCGTAATTTCGTGCCGAGCCAACAAGTAGTGCTCACTCTCGTTCAGATTAGAATTTGGGTCCACCTTAAAATAGGGAGGATTGCACAAAATCAAATCAACCTTACTCCCCTGAATGTAAGCAGGCATATTTTTCAAATCATCACAGATAACCTGCATCTGTTCTTCTAACCCATTTAATCGGACTGATCGTTCAGCCATATCTGCCAGGCGTTCCTGGATTTCAACAGATAGAATTTTCGCCTTAGTCCTGCTACTGGCAAAAAGTCCAACAGCTCCATTCCCAGCACAAAAATCCACAATTAAACCATTTTTTGGAAAACGAGGAAAGCGTGACAAAAGTACACTATCCACCGAATAGCTGAAAACCTCTCTATTTTGAATAATCTTGATATCTGTAGAAAAGAGCTGATTGATTCTCTCTCCTGATTTTAATAATTCTTCTACCATACTTCTATCATAACAAACTATATTAACATTTCAAGAGAGAAAAAATCAATTAAGACTTTTTCTTACTTAGATTAGAAATAGCTTCCTTGGTCCAGATAGGCATCATGCGCGCCAAAGGAGCAAAGCCGTATTTGATACGGTCACTTGAAAAACGTCTCCGTCTCGGTAACTGATGTTTCTCTTCTTCCAAAGTCCGAATAGAAAGACTTGCTTTACCTGTATATTCGTCCAAATCGACAACCTGAACTTGAACTTCTTCACCGATTTTCAGTACATCATAGATATTCTCAATAAATCCTGTACGAATTTCAGAAATATGAATCAAACCTGTGATACCAGTCTCTAGCTCCACAAAGGCTCCATAAGACTGAATCCCTGTAATTCGCCCTGTTAGCTTATCACCTATTTTCATCTTAGTCCTCGATTTCAATCGTTTCGATGACGACATCTTCAACTGGCTTGTCCATCGCACCTGTTTCTACACCTGCAATTGCATCCAGAACTTCATAAGAAGCTTCATCTGCAATCTGTCCAAAAACTGTGTGACGACGATCAAGGTGAGGAGTTCCACCTTGTTCCGCATAAATTTCCGCAATTGGTTCTGGCCAACCACCACGAGCAATTTCTTTCTTAGAGTATGGCAAGTGTTGGTTTTGCACGATAAAGAACTGGCTACCGTTTGTATTTGGTCCAGCATTAGCCATAGAAAGGGCTCCGCGGATATTGTAAAGTTCCTCTGAAAATTCGTCTTCAAATGACTCACCATAGATAGATTCGCCACCCATACCAGTACCAGTTGGATCTCCACCTTGAATCATAAAGTCTTTGATAATACGGTGGAAAATGACCCCATCATAGTAACCATCTTTTGACAGAGCGATAAAGTTGGCTACTGTTTTTGGTGCATGTTCAGGAAAAAGCTTAATACGCATATCTCCATGATTTGTTTTAATAGTCGCAATCGGACCTTCTACTGCTTCAATGTCTACTTGCGGAAAATGTAATTCTTTTTCTACCATACCAAATCCTTCTAAGGCATCAAAAATGCCATCTTCTTCTAATGTTTTTGTAATATAATCTGCTTTTTCTTTGATTTCGTCATGAGAAATCCCCATAGCAACACTAATACCCGCATAATCAAAGAGCTCTAAATCGTTAAGACCGTCTCCAAAGACCATGACGTTCTCAGGTTTAAGACCTAAATGTTCTACAACTTTTGCTACACCAACTGCTTTTGAACCTGAAATTGGTACTACATCTGACGAATGTTCATGCCAGCGTACCATACGCAAAGTCGATGCTAAACTTTCAGGCAAAGTCAGGTCATCTCCCTGATCCTCAAAAGTCCACATCTGATAGATGTCTTCTTTTTCATAAAAATCAGGATCAACATCCAAGTCAGGATAAATTGGATCGATGGCCTCACTAATCAACTCAGTTCTAGTAGAGAGTTTAGCAGTATGACTACCAACTAAACCATAGTCAATCCCAACTTCCTTGCTCCAAGCAATATAGCTTTCAACCTTATCTTTAGAAATTTTGTTATTATCAATCACATTGCCTTTTTTATCCTCAATATAGGCACCATTCAGAGTAACAAAAAAGTCAGGTTTAAGTTCGCGAATCTCTGGCACGACACCGAAAATCCCACGACCAGTCGCAATCCCAGTCAAAATACCTTTTTCACGCAATTGTTTAAAAACAGTTGAAATTGAGGTGGGGATAAAACCAGTCTTTGAGTTTCTCAACGTATCATCAATATCAAAAAAAATAACCTTTATCTTTTTTGCCTTATATCTTAATTTCGCATCCATCACCTTTCCTCCTTCAATTCACTCTTTCCATTATACCATAAACTAGTCAAATACCCTATTGTCAAAAAAGCTAACTATAATCCCAATTCCTAGGAGAAGTACGAAACAATTTCTACGAAAAAAATATTGAAATCAGAAAAAGAGATACGTTGGACTTATAAAAGATACGACAGGGTCTTTCTCCCTCTCTCGTTGTCAAGTTCGTGAAAAAGAAGTCCACCCAGATCCCAACTCGCTCTCCCTTTTCCATGCTCGTGAAAAAAAGACCCGTCGGGGTCTTGAGCCTACTGAAAAAGCAGCTCTCTTACTTTTAATGAAATGAAAACCGAGGAGTCTCTCGTCGATTTGAGCGAAATCCTCGGTTATTTTTTATTTATTAAGGTCATAATTCGTTTCATATTGACCACAAAGATGGTTGTGGCTGCCTGTAACTCCATGTTGAAAAGACCCGATGTCCTTGC
>NZ_JAPVZO010000046.1:0-5142 GCF_041432445.1 Streptococcus sp. 27098_8_69
TAACACGGGTTCGAATCCCGTACGGACTATAGTATGAAGCAGATAAAACACTAGATGAAAAAAATTAAAAAAAGTTTCAAAAAAGTGTTGACAAGCGAAAGCGGCTGTGATATACTAATATAGTTGTCACTTGAGAGAAGTGAGCGACAAAGACCTTTGAAAACTGAACAAGACGAACCAATGTGCAGGGCACTACAACTGAAGTTGTAGTACTGAACAATGAAAAAACAATAAATCTGTCAGTGACAGAAATGAGTGAGAACTCAAACTTTTAATGAGAGTTTGATCCTGGCTCAGGACGAACGCTGGCGGCGTGCCTAATACATGCAAGTAGAACGCTGAAGGAGGAGCTTGCTCTTCTGGATGAGTTGCGAACGGGTGAGTAACGCGTAGGTAACCTGCCTGGTAGCGGGGGATAACTATTGGAAACGATAGCTAATACCGCATAACAGTAGATATTGCATGATATCTGCTTGAAAGGTGCAATTGCATCACTACCAGATGGACCTGCGTTGTATTAGCTAGTTGGTGGGGTAACGGCTCACCAAGGCGACGATACATAGCCGACCTGAGAGGGTGATCGGCCACACTGGGACTGAGACACGGCCCAGACTCCTACGGGAGGCAGCAGTAGGGAATCTTCGGCAATGGACGGAAGTCTGACCGAGCAACGCCGCGTGAGTGAAGAAGGTTTTCGGATCGTAAAGCTCTGTTGTAAGAGAAGAACGAGTGTGAGAGTGGAAAGTTCACACTGTGACGGTATCTTACCAGAAAGGGACGGCTAACTACGTGCCAGCAGCCGCGGTAATACGTAGGTCCCGAGCGTTGTCCGGATTTATTGGGCGTAAAGCGAGCGCAGGCGGTTAGATAAGTCTGAAGTTAAAGGCTGTGGCTTAACCATAGTACGCTTTGGAAACTGTTTAACTTGAGTGCAAGAGGGGAGAGTGGAATTCCATGTGTAGCGGTGAAATGCGTAGATATATGGAGGAACACCGGTGGCGAAAGCGGCTCTCTGGCTTGTAACTGACGCTGAGGCTCGAAAGCGTGGGGAGCAAACAGGATTAGATACCCTGGTAGTCCACGCCGTAAACGATGAGTGCTAGGTGTTAGACCCTTTCCGGGGTTTAGTGCCGCAGCTAACGCATTAAGCACTCCGCCTGGGGAGTACGACCGCAAGGTTGAAACTCAAAGGAATTGACGGGGGCCCGCACAAGCGGTGGAGCATGTGGTTTAATTCGAAGCAACGCGAAGAACCTTACCAGGTCTTGACATCCCTCTGACCGCTCTAGAGATAGAGCTTTCCTTCGGGACAGAGGTGACAGGTGGTGCATGGTTGTCGTCAGCTCGTGTCGTGAGATGTTGGGTTAAGTCCCGCAACGAGCGCAACCCCTATTGTTAGTTGCCATCATTCAGTTGGGCACTCTAGCGAGACTGCCGGTAATAAACCGGAGGAAGGTGGGGATGACGTCAAATCATCATGCCCCTTATGACCTGGGCTACACACGTGCTACAATGGCTGGTACAACGAGTCGCAAGTCGGTGACGGCAAGCTAATCTCTTAAAGCCAGTCTCAGTTCGGATTGTAGGCTGCAACTCGCCTACATGAAGTCGGAATCGCTAGTAATCGCGGATCAGCACGCCGCGGTGAATACGTTCCCGGGCCTTGTACACACCGCCCGTCACACCACGAGAGTTTGTAACACCCGAAGTCGGTGAGGTAACCTTTTAGGAGCCAGCCGCCTAAGGTGGGATAGATGATTGGGGTGAAGTCGTAACAAGGTAGCCGTATCGGAAGGTGCGGCTGGATCACCTCCTTTCTAAGGATAAGGAATGCACATTGGTCTTGTTTAGTCTTGAGAGGTCTTGTGGGGCCTTAGCTCAGCTGGGAGAGCGCCTGCTTTGCACGCAGGAGGTCAGCGGTTCGATCCCGCTAGGCTCCATTGGTGAGAGATCACCAAGTAATGCACATTGAAAATTGAATATCTATATCAAATAGTAACAAGAAAATAAACCGAAAACGCTGTAGTATTAATAAGAGTTTATGACTGAAAGGTCAGAAAAATAAGGTTAAGTTAATAAGGGCGCACGGTGGATGCCTTGGCACTAGGAGCCGAAGAAGGACGTGACAAACGACGATATGCCTTGGGTAGCTGTAAGTAAGCGATGATCCAGGGATTTCCGAATGGGGGAACCCAACAGGTACTACCTGTTACCCACATCTGTTAAGGATGTGAGGAGGAAGACGCAGTGAACTGAAACATCTAAGTAGCTGCAGGAAGAGAAAGCAAAAGCGATTGCCTTAGTAGCGGCGAGCGAAACGGCAGAAGGGCAAACCGAAGAGTTTACTCTTCGGGGTTGTAGGACTGCAATGTGGACTCAAAGATTATAGAAGAATGGTTTGGGAAAATCAGCCAAAGAGAGTGATAGCCTCGTATTCAAAATAGTCTTTGTACCTAGCAGTATCCTGAGTACGGCGGGACACGTGAAATCCCGTCGGAATCTGGGAGGACCATCTCCCAACCCTAAATACTCCCTAGTGACCGATAGTGAACCAGTACCGTGAGGGAAAGGTGAAAAGCACCCCGGGAGGGGAGTGAAATAGAACCTGAAACCGTGTGCCTACAACAAGTTCGAGCCCGTTAATGGGTGAGAGCGTGCCTTTTGTAGAATGAACCGGCGAGTTACGATATGATGCGAGGTTAAGTTGAAGAGACGGAGCCGTAGGGAAACCGAGTCTGAATAGGGCGTCTTAGTATCATGTCGTAGACCCGAAACCATGTGACCTACCCATGAGCAGGTTGAAGGTGCGGTAAGACGCACTGGAGGACCGAACCAGGGCACGTTGAAAAGTGCTTGGATGACTTGTGGGTAGCGGAGAAATTCCAAACGAACTTGGAGATAGCTGGTTCTCTCCGAAATAGCTTTAGGGCTAGCGTCGACATTAGAGATTCTTGGAGGTAGAGCACTGTTTGGGTGAGGGGTCCATCCCGGATTACCAATCTCAGATAAACTCCGAATGCCAATGAATTATGGTCGGCAGTCAGACTGCGAGTGCTAAGATCCGTAGTCGAAAGGGAAACAGCCCAGACCACCAGCTAAGGTCCCAAAATAATTGTTAAGTGGAAAAGGATGTGGGGTTGCACAGACAACTAGGATGTTAGCTTAGAAGCAGCTATTCATTCAAAGAGTGCGTAATAGCTCACTAGTCGAGTGACCCTGCGCCGAAAATGTACCGGGGCTAAAACAATTTACCGAAGCTGTGGATACCTTTTATAGGTATGGTAGGAGAGCGTTCTATGTGTGAAGAAGGTGTACCGTGAGGAGTGCTGGAACGCATAGAAGTGAGAATGCCGGTATGAGTAGCGAAAGACAGGTGAGAATCCTGTCCACCGTAAGACTAAGGTTTCCAGGGGAAGGCTCGTCCGCCCTGGGTTAGTCGGGACCTAAGGAGAGACCGAAAGGTGTATCCGATGGACAACAGGTTGATATTCCTGTACTAGAGTATGTAGTGATGGAGGGACGCAGTAGGCTAACTAAAGCAGACGATTGGAAGAGTCTGTCTAAGCAGTGAGGTGTGAATTGAGTTAAATGCTTAGTTCTATAACATTGAGCTGTGATGGGGAGCGAAGTTTAGTAGCGAAGTTAGTGACGTCACACTGCCAAGAAAAGCTTCTAGCGTTTAAACATACTCTACCCGTACCGCAAACCGACACAGGTAGTCGAGGCGAGTAGCCTCAGGTGAGCGAGAGAACTCTCGTTAAGGAACTCGGCAAAATGACCCCGTAACTTCGGGAGAAGGGGTGCTGACTTTAAGTCAGCCGCAGTGAATAGGCCCAAGCAACTGTTTATCAAAAACACAGCTCTCTGCTAAATCGTAAGATGATGTATAGGGGGTGACGCCTGCCCGGTGCTGGAAGGTTAAGAGGAGTGCTTAGCGTAAGCGAAGGTATGAATTGAAGCCCCAGTAAACGGCGGCCGTAACTATAACGGTCCTAAGGTAGCGAAATTCCTTGTCGGGTAAGTTCCGACCCGCACGAAAGGCGTAATGATTTGGGCACTGTCTCAACGAGAGACTCGGTGAAATTTTAGTACCTGTGAAGATGCAGGTTACCCGCGACAGGACGGAAAGACCCCATGGAGCTTTACTGCAGTTTGATATTGAGTGTCTGTACCACATGTACAGGATAGGTAGGAGTCTAAGAGATCGGGACGCCAGTTTCGAAGGAGACGCTGTTGGGATACTACCCTTGTGTTATGGCCACTCTAACCCAGATAGGTGATCCCTATCGGAGACAGTGTCTGACGGGCAGTTTGACTGGGGCGGTCGCCTCCTAAAAGGTAACGGAGGCGCCCAAAGGTTCCCTCAGAATGGTTGGAAATCATTCGCAGAGTGTAAAGGTATAAGGGAGCTTGACTGCGAGAGCTACAACTCGAGCAGGGACGAAAGTCGGGCTTAGTGATCCGGTGGTTCCGTATGGAAGGGCCATCGCTCAACGGATAAAAGCTACCCTGGGGATAACAGGCTTATCTCCCCCAAGAGTTCACATCGACGGGGAGGTTTGGCACCTCGATGTCGGCTCGTCGCATCCTGGGGCTGTAGTCGGTCCCAAGGGTTGGGCTGTTCGCCCATTAAAGCGGCACGCGAGCTGGGTTCAGAACGTCGTGAGACAGTTCGGTCCCTATCCGTCGCGGGCGTAGGAAATTTGAGAGGATCTGCTCCTAGTACGAGAGGACCAGAGTGGACTTACCGCTGGTGTACCAGTTGTCTTGCCAAAGGCATCGCTGGGTAGCTATGTAGGGAAGGGATAAACGCTGAAAGCATCTAAGTGTGAAACCCACCTCAAGATGAGATTTCCCATGATTTTATATCAGTAAGAGCCCTGAGAGATGATCAGGTAGATAGGTTAGAAGTGGAAGTGTGGCGACACATGTAGCGGACTAATACTAATAGCTCGAGGACTTATCCAAAGTAACTGAGAATACGAAGTGTGAAGGATTTTCTTGGAATTTGATAGATATTCAATTTTGAGTAGGTATTACTCAAAGTTAAGTGACGATAGCCTAGGAGATACACCTGTACCCATGCCGAACACAGAAGTTAAGCCCTAGAACGCCGGAAGTAGTTGGGGGTTGCCCCCTGTG
>NZ_JAPVZO010000047.1:0-2814 GCF_041432445.1 Streptococcus sp. 27098_8_69
ACAGAAATTGTTCAAGAATTAATTACTGAGTTTTCGTTAGATATTCTTCTAAAAGCCATTAAACTAGCTCGTTCGACCTACTACTATCACTTGAAACAGCTAGACAAACCAGATAAGGACCAAGAGCTTAAAGCTGAAATTCAATCCATTTTTATCGAACATAAGGGAAATTATGGTTATCGTCGGATTCATTTAGAACTAAGAAATCGTGGTTATCTGGTCAATCATAAAAGAGTTCAACGCTTGATGAAAGTACTCAATTTACAAGCTAAAATGCGACAGAAACGAAAATATTCTTCTCATAAAGGAGACGTTGGCAAGAAAGCAGATAACCTTATTCAACGCCAATTTGAAGCAGCCAAACCAATGGAAAAGTGCTACACAGATGTGACAGAATTTACCATTCCAGCAAGTACTCAAAAGCTTTACTTATCACCAGTTTTAGATGGCTTTAACAGCGAAATTATCTCCTACAATCTTTCTACTTCACCGAACTTAGTACAAATGAAAGCTATGCTAGAACAAGCCTTTACAGAGAACCATTACGAAAATACAATTCTCCATAGTGATCAAGGCTGGCAATACCAACACGATTCTTATCATCGGTTCCTAGAGAGTAAGGGAATTCAAGCATCTATGTCACGCAAGGGAAACAGCCCAGACAACGGCATGATGGAATCTTTTTTTGGCATTCTTAAGTCTGAAATGTTTTATGGTTATGAGAATACGTTTCAGTCACTTGAGCACTTGGAACAAGCTATTGTAGACTATATTGATTACTACAACAACAAACGAATTAAGGTAAATCTAAAAGGACTCAGTCCTGTGCAATACAGAACTAAATCCTTTGAATAAATTAATTGTCTAACTTTTTGGGGGCAGTACAAAAAAACTTGATATTATGCGTTTTATTGTGGAAAGATTTACTTCGGTTGCTCCTAATACTCAATGAAAATCAAAGAACAAACTAGGAAGCTAGCCGCAGGTTGCTCAAAGCACTGCTTTGAGGTTGTAAATAGAACTGATGAAGTCAGCTCGAAACACTGCTTTGAGGTTGTAGATAGAAGTGATGAAGTCAGCTCAAAACACTGTTTTGAGGTTGTAGATGAAACTGACGTAGTCAGTATCCTACACATACGGTAAGGCGACGCTGACGTGGTTTGAAGAGATTTTCGAAGAGTATGAAATTGAGTTTTTGCCCAGACTCTTAGTATAGACGTATTGGATTTTTGGATTTTTTAGAAAATTATGATAAAATAAGGGATATGAAAAATGGGGATTCCTCATGCCTAGTTTAACTAGGAAACAAAATAGAAATTAGGTAGCTAGATGTCATCAAAAGTTATTGTTACAATTTTCGGTGCAAGTGGGGATTTGGCCAAACGTAAGCTCTACCCTTCACTTTTTAGACTTTATAAATCAGGTAATCTTTCTGATCATTTTGCTGTTATTGGAACTGCTCGTAGACCTTGGAGTAAGGAGTATTTCGAATCTGTCGTTGTCGAATCTATTTTAGACTTGGCAGATAGTGTGGAAGAAGCTCAAGCATTTGCGAGTCATTTTTACTATCAAAGCCACGATGTTAATGACACTGAGCACTACATCGAATTACGCAAGCTTCAGGCTGAATTAAACGAAAAATATCAGACTGAGCACAACAAACTCTTCTTCCTCTCAATGGCACCTCAGTTCTTTGGTACCATCGCCAAACACCTCAAATCAGAGCAGATTGTTGACGGTAAAGGCTTTGAACGTTTGATTGTTGAGAAACCTTTTGGAACCGACTATGAGACTGCTAGCAAATTAAACGAAGAACTCCTAGCTACTTTTAACGAAGAGCAAATCTATCGTATCGACCACTATCTCGGTAAGGAAATGATTCAAAGTATTTTTGCCATTCGCTTTGCCAATATGATTTTTGAAAATGTTTGGAATCGTGAGCACATCGATAACGTACAGATTACCTTTGCAGAGCGTCTAGGTGTTGAAGAACGTGGTGGCTACTATGATGAATCTGGTGCCCTACGAGATATGGTTCAAAACCATACCCTCCAACTTCTGTCACTCCTTGCCATGGACAAGCCTGCAAGCTTTACAAAGGATGACATTCGCGCAGAGAAGATCAAAGTCTTTAAAAACCTTTACCACCCTACAGATGAGGAACTTAAAGAGCAATTCATCCGTGGTCAATATCGTTCTGGTAAAGTCGATGGCATGAAATACATCTCTTACCGTAGTGAACCAAATGTTAACCCTGAATCTATGACAGAAACCTTTGCATCAGGTGCCTTCTTTGTAAATACTGATCGCTTCCGTGATGTACCTTTCTTCTTCCGTACAGGGAAACGCCTAACAGAAAAAGGAACACACGTGAACATTGTCTTCAAGCAAATGGATTCCATTTTCGGAGAGCCTCTAGCACCAAACGTGCTTACCATCTATATCCAACCAACTGAAGGTTTCTCTCTTAGTCTTAACGGTAAAAAGGTAGGAGAAGAGTTTAGCCTTGCGCCAAATTCTCTTGACTATCGAACAGATGCGACTGCAACAGGTGCTTCACCAGACCCATATGAAAAACTCATCTATGATGTTTTGAACAATAACTCAACTAACTTTAGCCACTGGGATGAAGTGAGTGCCTCATGGAAATTGATTGACCGTATTGAAAAGCTTTGGGCTGAAAACGGGGCTCCACTTCATGACTACAAGGCTGGTAGCATGGGACCTCAGGCTAGCTTTGATCTCCTTGAAAAATACGGTGCTGAGTGGACTTGGCAACCAGATATCGCCTATCGTAAAGATGGTAGACTAGAA
>NZ_JAPVZO010000048.1:0-2699 GCF_041432445.1 Streptococcus sp. 27098_8_69
CCTGCTTCTTGAGTGTCTTTAGCAGTAGCAATTTTCTCTGACTGGTCTTGGAAATCTGATGCTTTAAAGTAACCTACGTATTCGTATCCTTCAATTTGAATGACACCTTTTGCCAAGTCCTCTTGACTACTTCCAGCAATCGTTTGGTTGTAAGACACCAAGATTTTATTCTCGAAGGCTTGAGCTGACTGAGGGATAAAGTAACTACCACCTAGAGCTCCAATAAAGAGAATACCCAACATTTTATTACGGTGTTTTTTAGACATCACCACAACAACCAAAGACGCTGTTGCAAAACCAAGAGTTGCTAGTGCCAACTCCTTGCTTCCAGTGTTCGGCAATTGTTGAGAGTTCACTTCCTTTTTTCTGTAGACAAGATAGACAACATCATCTTGCTTTAAATCTGAAGGGAGTTCGCGATGGATCAAAGCCTTTTCTGATTCCGTCAATTCCTGTTCAGCCAAATAGCGGTAACGAACTTGGTTAGGTGTTGCTACTTCGTTAGCTGCAACAGTTTCAACTAAAAAGTTGTTTGCTCCCAAAAGAAATGTCCCGATAACTGCAGAACCTACACCAACTGAGAACTTCCGAATAGAGTATTTAATAACTCTATCAAACTGCATTTTTCTGTTTTTCATTTTAAATCTTTCTAATGTGATCTATTGGATATTGAGCACGCGCCCCTCCAATGAGTTTTGGTCGACTAGCAAGTGCTGTCACATGAGCCAGACCAATCTCTCTTAAGACTGGCCGAATGGGTACCTGAACATGTTTGATATGCATACCGATAGCTGTATCACCAATATCCAGACCAGCATCTGCCCTGATAAATTCGACCTCCACGGGATCCTTCATATAGCGAAAGGCGGCCAATTGACCAGAACCTCCTGCATGTAAGGTCGGGAGTACACTCACAATCTCCAACTGATGTTTTATAGCTACTTCTCGTTCAACAACTAAAGCCCGATTGACATGTTCACAACCTTGAACAGCCAGGTGAATTCCCTTAGCCGTCAACAGTTCCAACATAGTCTTGACAATTAGTTCACCGATTTCCTGACTCGAATCTTTTCCGATGTGTCCTCCCAGCACTTCACTCGAAGACAAACCCAAGACAAATAGTGCTCCCTCCTGTAAAGAAGCCTTGTCTAGTACATCTTCAAGTATCTGCTGTGTTTCTGTTTGAATCCGTCTTTGGTCCATATTTCACCTCGCTTTTTTTCATTCTATCATATCGTTTTTCATCAATTTTAGCAAGATTGGAAGGCATAGGAATACCATTTGCTAGGATTCAAAAACTATATGAGGGCTCTTTTTAAAAACTGATTCAAATTCATCTAGTTTCAAATATAATATAAATTATACTTTGAAAACAAAAAAAATATAATAGTTTAGTAAAATCGTTGATGTAACAACATTTACACCTAAAAGATTTGTCTGTCAATTCGATTATAAGCTACCGAAAAGCAACTTCTACCATTCTACCCCATTTCTTCTATTAAAGCTACTACTTTGCTTATTTTTTAGCCACTTTTTCATCCTTGTAGATTTAGATGATGATTCAGAAAATTTTCATGAAATTATGCTAAAATTTTAATTTTATCCTCAAATTATAATATGTCAGTTTTTTGAATACAAACTGTATCCAATATTTTTAAAAACTAGATTTTACAGAGAAGATAACAAAAGACGGTGGGACAGAAGTCGATAGACAAAGTCTCGATTTCGTAGCCCCAGCCCCGCGAGGATGATTAGGAGCTTTTTGGAGTCTAAAAGACGAACAAAAAGTTCAATCAGCTACCGCGTCAAAGTTTGATTGCTAATAAAAAGTGAGGTCGGGATCTTTTGTCCCAACCTCTTTTTCTAGATTAAACTTTTTGGAGTCCTTGGACAGCATCATGATTGATGAGTAGTTGCCCATATTCTTGGAGGACAGAACGACTGATATCACTATCATCCGCAAATTCTCGCATACGAGCCAACAACCAAGCTGGATAAAGGCTAGGTTGATTTTCTACATCAACTAAGACTGTCAGATAGTACTGGTCATTCATCTTATAGAGTTCTGAAGTTTCCATTTGGTAGTCAACCATTTTGGCAAAAGAAACCAAACTAGTTAAATTGTCAAAACTTAAGATGTAGTAGATATACGGTTCTCTTTTTCCTTCTTCTACTCCAAGTGCTTCGTCAAGCGCCGCTTCCTCTTCCTTTTCAACCTGTTCTAAAGATTGAATAGCTTCAATATCGTCTTTAGTTTTTTCTGCCATGGTTTTCTCTAAGGTTTTCAAAAACTCATCTGGAGACATTTTAGCTAACTCATCCATATCAGGAAGATCTGCCAAATCGTCAAAATCCAAATTCTGATCGATCTTAGATTTTGTCACAAAGACATCAACCTTATCTGGCTTTGGAGTCACTCGGAAGCTAAGCATACCCGTATCCAAAAAACTGTCTGGCATCTCTAACTCATCCAAGATGGCATAGAAAAATTCTTCTGTTTTCTCTTGCGGAACGAGAAAGTCTGCGATTTCCATTCCACGATCCATCAAATCTTCTAAAGACATGGTGATTTTTAAAGTCGTATCACTGATTTGTTTCATTTTCATAGTTCGTAACCTCATACTTTCAGTTCTATCTATTATACAAGATTTCAAAAATTTTATCAAAAAAAATGGCGTTGGGGTATTGATTACTATCTA
>NZ_JAPVZO010000049.1:0-1865 GCF_041432445.1 Streptococcus sp. 27098_8_69
TATTTTTTCCCTGTCCTTGCTTTGCGAACAGCCATGTGTCCTTCTGGACAGACAAATAGCCCTGCATCTTTATTAAATTCAAACGCATCCTCTTCTTTACGATAACCTTTTGAAACTGAAGGGTTCAGTTTTGACACCAAATGAATCTTTTCTTTGCGAGCTAGTTGAATGTTGTCCTTTCCTGAATAAGCCGCATCACCAATAATAGTCTCGATGTCCAGACTATTTTCCTTTGTTTTGGCATATAACTCAGGTAAATATTTCCCATCGCTTTGTTCACCAGAAGTGACCACACAAGCAGTAATAATCCGTTCATCCGTCATAGCGATATGACTTTTATATCCATAGAAAGAGGTGTCGGCTGTCTTATGTCCAAGCCTAGCCTCCTCTTTAACAGAAGCTTCCAAGTGTTCTAAGTCATCATCAACAGCTTCTTTTAGGTAATTGAACTTTTGAGACATAGCCGGTAGAGCTAAGAGTTCCTCGTGTTTTTCAACCACAGCCATTAACTCCTCTGTATAGGTCAACTCTGCTTCGAGGTTATCCTCCTGAGGTTTCTTTGGAAATTCTATTTTGATATCTTCTGAATGTTGATAAATTGTTTTACGTAAAGCTTTTGAACGCTCCCTAAGAACTTCTTGGGGTTTCTTATGATTATAATGAGCTTTAGTGTGAGTGGCATCTACAATGAGGATTTTACTCTTAATCAAATTATGTTCGAGTGCAATTTGAACAGACTTCTGAATCAATACATCAAGTAGCTTGTCATCTTTAATTCTTAGCTTTCTAAATTTTGTCAGAGAGGATGGTTCGATAACAGAATCCTCCGGAGCTAGACCAAGAAAAAATTTAAAGGCCATATCTGACAAGGAACGTTCCACCACATCGACATCTGATAACTTATAAATATCTTTTAACAAGAGATATTTAAACATCATAATCGGTGAATAAGCTTTACGCCCAAAATCGGGACGATAATTCTTTTCTAGTTCATCATAAATAAAGCTAAAATCACAGAGTTCAGTTAGCTGACGTAAAAAGTGGGTTTTAGGAACAACGATATCATACAAACTAGAATAAGGACTGACATCCATAGTTAACTGATTATCAAGCATCATTTCACCTCATCTCTAGTATAGTGGATTGAAATAAGATATGAACAGAGAAATTAGGAAAGTCAAACTAATTTCTAGAAATATTTTTAGCAGTTGTGGTGTACTCTTCTAGATTCAATCTACTATATAACAAAAAAGCCATCTATTGGATGACTTTTTCAGGCTCTATAATATTTGTAGTGGGTAAATCCCCTATGGATCTTATGGAGCCTATTTTTGTGTAGAAAAAAAGTCCCATAAGATCTATAATGAAAAGCGACCAAACCATCATTAGAAAGAATCATATGGAACAATTACATTTTATCACAAAACTACTCGATATTAAAGACCCTAATATCCAGATTCTAGATGTCATCAATTGGGATACACACAAGGAAATCGTCGCTAAACTGGACTATGACGCCCCGTCTTGCCCTGAGTGCGGATGTCAAATGAAGAAATATGATTTTCAAAAACCGTCGAAAATTCCTTACCTCGAAACGACTGGTATGCCTACCAGAATTCTTCTTAAAAAGCGTCGTTTTAAGTGCTATCATTGCTCGAAAATGATAGTCGCTGAAACCTCTATCGTTAAGAAGAATCATCAAATTCCTCGTGTTATCAACCAAAAGATTGCTCAAAAGTTGATTGAAAAGACTTCTATGACTGATATTGCACATCAGCTATCCATTTCAACTTCAACTGTCATTCGTAAGCTCAATGACTTTCACTTTAAGCATGATTTTTCTTGTCTTCCAGAGATTATGTCTT
>NZ_JAPVZO010000050.1:0-1573 GCF_041432445.1 Streptococcus sp. 27098_8_69
AAATCTCCGACGGGAGAAAGTACTCACTACTTTTTCGTTATGTTAAAGTAGTGGTGTCTTGTTAAGTCGATAAGTCCTTTGGCGCTAGACGTCGTAACTAAAACTGACAAGACACCTGTTTTAGGAAGAATGTTATCAAAGTATGTGGGACGAAAAACGTCGAGTATTGAAAATGACATCACTAAAGCAAGGAATCATTCAAGACAAAGAGGTAATATCATGCGAGTAGTTTTTGGGATTGACGTGAGTAAAGCAAGTTCAGAAGTGGCCATCTTGGTCAATGGAGAAAAAGTACATGGCTATACCATTCCCAATGATGCCATCGGATTTAATCGACTACTTGGGGACTTGAAGACTGTTCACGATCCAGAGATTGTCTTCGAGGCGACTGGTGTCTATTCTCGTCGTCTTCAGGCCTTCTTTGAGGATAATAGTTACGCTTATACACGGCTCAATCCCTTAGAATCCAAAAAACAACTAGATAGCTTACGAGTACGTAAAACCGATAAGATTGACGCTGAAAAACTAGCTGCTTCTCAGTTCATCCTCAATCGTAAACCAAGCTATGTCCAAGAAGCGCTTTATCAAGAATTACGCGATCTCAGCCGTTTCTATCAGAATCTTACTGAGGATATCGTCTGCGCTAAAAACCGTCTGCACAAGGTTTTACAGTTCACTTTTCCTGAATTGGAAAACATATTGTCGGCACCAACTGGGGAACAATATTGGAACTTGGTCATGACTTTTCCATGTAATAGTTTTGTACTGGAGTTAGATGACGCCACATTAACAGCTATCATCCGTCAGTCTACGGCGAAACGCATCTCTGAAAAACGTGTGACTTACTTAGTAGATAAGCTTACAAAACTAGCTAATCAGTCTTATTGTGCGGTCAAAAAAAACTCTCCAGTGATAGAAGAGGTCAAATACTATGCAGGGGAGTTACTTAGGCTTTCTGAACACAGACAAGGTGTTCTAGAGGAGATGGTAGCATTGGCTCAATCTTTGCCAGAATATGAGATTCTTCTCTCTATTCCTGGAATAGCTGAAACCACAGCGACAAGTATTATTGGCGAACTTGGTGACATTCGTCGATTTCACTCTGCCAATCAAATCAATGCTTTTATCGGAATTGACCTCAGACACTATGAATCTGGAAACTTTCTAGCCAAGGAACATATCACTAAACGTGGGAATCCCTATGCCAGAAAGATTCTCTTTAAGTGCATTCATAACATAGCTTCAGCTAGCCACACCAATCCTTGTCATATCGCAGACTTCTATGAGAAACGGAAAAGACAATCGCAAGTGACTTCAACCAAACCACACACGATTGCCTCTATACATCGTCTCATTAGAACAATGTATTACCTTATAACGCATAACAAACTTTACGATTATACTTCTACCCAAAATCGGTAAAATTGTTTATGCCATATTATTGTAACGCCTTATCAAAAAAAATCACCAGATAAGGTGTTGGTTTAGTGTACACTTTTTTCACTAAACTTTAGTTCAGAAAAAGACAATTTCCTTAGTTTGACTATGGAAATCAAACTATTTTTCATCAAAT
>NZ_JAPVZO010000051.1:0-1412 GCF_041432445.1 Streptococcus sp. 27098_8_69
GCGGTGTAGCTCAGCTGGCTAGAGCGTCCGGTTCATACCCGGGAGGTCGGGGGTTCGATCCCCTTCGCCGCTATAATGATCTTGTTGGACCTTTAGCTCAGCTGGTTAGAGCTCTCGGCTCATAACCGAGTGGTCGTAGGTTCAAGTCCTACAAGGTCCATTAAATACGATGGAGGATTACCCAAGTCCGGCTGAAGGGAACGGTCTTGAAAACCGTCAGGCGTGTAAAAGCGTGCGTGGGTTCGAATCCCACATCCTCCTTTATTATTAACGCGGGATGGAGCAGCTCGGTAGCTCGTCGGGCTCATAACCCGAAGGTCGTAGGTTCAAATCCTGCTCCCGCAATAAGGCTCGGTAGCTCAGTTGGTAGAGCAATGGATTGAAGCTCCATGTGTCGGCGGTTCGATTCCGTCTCGCGCCATATTTCTTATATATGCGGGTGTAGTTTAGTGGTAAAACTACAGCCTTCCAAGCTGTTGTCGCGAGTTCGATTCTCGTCACCCGCTTTGAACATTTTGTTCATTTACCAAGTTATTTAACTTGGGCGCGTAGCTCAGGTGGTTAGAGCGCACGCCTGATAAGCGTGAGGTCGGTGGTTCGAGTCCACTCGTGCCCATTAATAGGAGAATTACTCAAGAGGCTGAAGAGGACGGTTTGCTAAATCGTTAGGTCGGGTAACTGGCGCAAGGGTTCGAATCCCTTATTCTCCGTAGTTGAAGAGCTTAAAAGCTCTTTTTTTGTTTTAAAAGGCTCTTTCTCAACTGTAGTGGGTTGAATAAAAAGTGCTCTTTTCTATAGTGGATTGAACTTAGAGTAGTACAATATAGATTCTAAAACATTTTTAGCAGTCTTGGTGTACTGTTCTAGATTCATTATACTATATTATAGATAATGCAAGATTCCATAGAATGGGCAAGCTAGAGCTCTTATGTGAAGAATTTGGGCATAAACTTTTACCACTTCCTCCCTACTCACCTGAGTACAATCCTATAGAGAAAACATGGGCTCATATTAAAAAGCATCTCAAAAAGGTATTGCCAAGTTGCAATACTTTTTTCGAGGCTCTTTTGTCCTGTTCTTGTTTCAATCGACTATACCATTTGTCAAGTATATCAAGGGTTTTAAGTAAAAAAAGAGATAAGACAGTAGCTATTCTGAGGTTACTGTCTTATTTTTACCACTTATTGATCCATAAAAGGGCACGCTAAAAAACACCTCATCTGGTATTTTTTGAAACAAGATGTTATAATAATATGGCATAGATGATCTTATCGATTTTGGGTCAAAGAGTAATCGTAAAGTTTGTTATGCGTAATGAGGTAATACATTGTTCGAATGAGACGATGTATAGAGGCAATCGCATGTGGCTTGGTTGAAGCTATTGTCGATTGTCTTTTTCGTTTCTCATAAAA
>NZ_JAPVZO010000052.1:0-1003 GCF_041432445.1 Streptococcus sp. 27098_8_69
GGATCTAAGGATGAAGTTCCAGCTAAGGTAACTGTTAAAACTCCAACTAAAGAAGCAAATGCTCCATCAGTCACACCAGTTGTAAACCCATCATCTCTAACAGAAGCCGAAAAAGCTAAAGTAGCGAATGAAGTTAAGAAAGCTAACCCAACAGCGACAGATGTTGAGGTTAACAACGATGGAACTGTGGTTGTAACATTTGCAGACGGTTCAGTAGCAGTACTTGCATCTGAAAAAGTCGTTAAAGAAGCAACTAAAGAGTCACCTGCTCAAGAACCATCTAAGAAAGCGGGAGCGAAAGAATTGCCAAACACTGGTACAAAACAATCTAGCGCTTCACTTGCTCTAGCACTTCTTGCAGCAGCGACAGGAGGACTCCTTATCTCTAAAAAACGTAAGGAAGGAGAGTAAACCATTACTCGAATAAAGCAAATCTTAGAATTTTGATTCTATGAGATTGCTAGAAAAGAGTCTGAGACAAAATAGTTCTTAGCCACAAAAAAGCTAGAGATTCCCAATTGCGGAACTCTAGCTTTTAACTGTAGTGGGTTGAAGAAAATCTAAGATCTGTAAGGGCAGCACAACTTGGGATGGATGGCTCGGAAGAGATGTTGGTCTAGTGACAGACCAGAAGGTTCTAGAAAATGTATTCAAAGGTGAGTATGACTCTTGGGCAGCCTTTAAGAAGGCCATGTACCAAGAGCGGATTGACAAATTGACAAAATTGAAGCCGATTACCATTGAGTATGAACTCAGAAACCCAAATAGTACGAAGCAAGTAACTATTCGATCTTATAGAGATATGCAAAGGCTAATGGATGAGGCGACAGCAGAGGATGTTCGTAATATTGACAATGCTACAAGCCGCGTCGAAGCTAGCTGGGTTAACTTACTGAAGAAAAAGATTTATAATGCTTATCTTCGTACAACAGATGACTTCCGTCAGTCTATCTTTACCAAATAAGCTGCAAAATTACTTTTAATAAGTAGCGTTATCCCTAGG
>NZ_JAPVZO010000053.1:0-811 GCF_041432445.1 Streptococcus sp. 27098_8_69
GGATGGCTTTATATCATCCGAATTCGAGATGGAAAACAATCCATGCGTTCCTCCTTCAACTTGCCAAATACAGAGTGTTTTGATCAAAACTTTTCTCTAAAATTATCACGAAAGCAAACCAATCAGCTCAAAAAACTTTATCGTGATTTCCCCAATGACTATCATTTTATTCCACACAATTCTACTTTTGATTTTCTTCCAGAAATAAGTCGAAAACATGACCCTGTTGAACTATACCAACTTCCTTTTCGTATGGTGCGTTTAGAAGTGGAAGAAGGAAAATACGAAACTTTAGTGACAAATACAGACTATTCAGTCCAACAATTAAAAAATCTCTACGCCAGCAGATGGGGCATAGAGACTAGTTTTCGTGATCTGAAATACAGTATTGGCTTGGTCAATTTTCATGCCAAAAAGAAGGAAGGGATTCTCCAAGAAATCTTTGCCCGATTTACAAATTTTAACTTTTGTCGTTGGTTAACCTCGCAAGTTGCCATCGACAGTAGTCACAAAAAACAAAGATATAAAGTGTGTTTCTCAGATGCGGCTTATGCCTGCCGTTTGTTTTTTAACGGTTCCCTTTCTTCTCTCCAGTTGAAAAACTACCTCAAGAAACAGTTATCTATTATTCGACCGAATCGAAAATATCCAAGAAAAATAAAGGCCCAATCGGTAGTTGATTTCATCTATAGAGTAACATAAATCTCAAAAAATAGGGTGAAAAAACCTTTATTTGTTATGCAAAAAAATAGAAGATAGGATAGAGAATCACTTTGATGATCTCAATCCTATCTCCTATTCAAATAGTTAG
>NZ_JAPVZO010000054.1:0-745 GCF_041432445.1 Streptococcus sp. 27098_8_69
CAGCTAGCCAGTCAGCCAGCACATCAGCTAGCCAGTCAGCATCGACAAGTGCAAGCCAATCAGCCAGCACATCAGCTAGCACGTCAGCAAGCCAGTCAGCTTCAACAAGCGCAAGTCAATCAGCAAGCACATCAGCAAGCCAGTCAGCATCGACCAGTGCGAGCCAATCAGCCAGCACGTCTGCAAGCCAAAGTGCTTCAACCAGTGCGAGCCAATCAGCCAGCACGTCAGCAAGCCAAAGTGCTTCAACAAGCGCAAGTCAATCAGCCAGCACGTCAGCTAGCCAGTCAGCTTCAACAAGCGCAAGTCAATCAGCCAGCACGTCAGCTAGCCAGTCAGCATCAACAAGCGCAAGTCAATCAGCAAGCACATCAGCTAGCCAGTCAGCGTCAACAAGTGCGAGCCAATCAGCCAGCACATCAGCTAGCCAGTCAGCGTCAACCAGTGCGAGCCAATCAGCAAGTACATCAGCTAGCCAGTCAGCATCGACAAGTGCAAGTCAATCAGCAAGTACCTCAGCTAGCCAGTCAGCATCGACAAGTGCAAGTCAATCAGCAAGTACATCAGCTAGCCAGTCAGCATCGACAAGTGCAAGCCAATCCGCAAGCACATCAGCTAGCCAGTCCGCATCGACAAGTGCGAGCCAATCAGCAAGCCAAAGTGCTTCAACAAGCGCAAGTCAATCCGCAAGCACGTCAGCAAGCCAGTCAGCTTCAACAAGCGCAAGTCAATCCGCAAGCACGTC
>NZ_JAPVZO010000055.1:0-713 GCF_041432445.1 Streptococcus sp. 27098_8_69
AAAAGGGACAACACATCTATCATATCCTCAAGACTCATAACCTTAATGTCAGCTCCTCAACCGTCTATAGACACATCCGAAAAGGATACCTGTCTATCGCTCCTATTGATCTAGCTAGAGCCGTTAAATTCAAAGAGAGACGAAAAAGTAATCTACCTTCCATCCCTAAAGAAGATAAAAAAGGCCGGTCCTATGAGGATTTTCAAAACTATTTAGTCCTTAACCAACTAAACTCTTGGCTAGAAATGGACACGGTTATGGGCAGAATGGGAGGTAAAGTACTACTCACCTTCAATCTCTCTTTCTGTAACTTTATCTTCGCTAGGCTTCTGGAGAATAAAACTACCCTTGAGGTTACCAAACACCTCTATGATATTAAGAATAACCTTCACGAAGCTGACAAAGACTTCTGCCAACTCTTTCCTGTTATTCTGACAGATAATGGAGGAGAGTTTGCCAGGGTTGATGACATCGAAATGGATGTTCGAGGAGAGAGTAAGCTTTTCTTTTGTGACCCTAATCGCTCTGACCAGAAAGGGAGAATTGAGAAAAATCACACGCTGATTCGCGACATTCTACCTAAAGGAACTTCTTTTGACAATTTAACTCAAGAGGACATCAATCTCGTCTGCTCTCATGTCAACAGTGTCAAACGCGCTGCTTTGAATGGAAAGTCAGCCTATGAACTCTTTGCCTTTACTTACGGAGAAGAG
>NZ_JAPVZO010000056.1:0-690 GCF_041432445.1 Streptococcus sp. 27098_8_69
CGAACCTGCGACACCTTGGTCCCAAACCAAGTACTCTACCAAGCTGAGCTACTTCCCGAGTTAAATAGAAAAAATGCACCCTAGAGGAGTCGAACCTCTAACCGCCTGATTCGTAGTCAGGTACTCTATCCAGTTGAGCTAAGGGTGCTCATTATATGCCGAGGACCGGGATCGAACCGGTACGATCGTTACCAATCGCAGGATTTTAAGTCCTGTGCGTCTGCCAGTTCCGCCACCCCGGCCTCTCTAAGCGAACGACGGGATTCGAACCCGCGACCCCCACCTTGGCAAGGTGGTGTTCTACCACTGAACTACGTTCGCATCGACCTCTTGGTTATATTAAAAAAATGCCGGCTACATGACTTGAACACGCGACCCTCTGATTACAAATCAGATGCTCTACCAACTGAGCTAAGCCGGCTTATTTCTATTATGCGGGTTAAGGGACTTGAACCCCCACGCCGTTAAGCGCCAGATCCTAAATCTGGTGCGTCTGCCAATTCCGCCAAACCCGCAATGATGACCCGTACTGGGCTCGAACCAGTGACCCATTGATTAAAAGTCAATTGCTCTACCAACTGAGCTAACGAGTCTAAAATAACTTCCGTTATCTTAAACGGTCCCGACGGGAATCGAACCCGCGATCTTCGCCGTGACAGGGCGACGTGATAACCGCTACACTACGGGACC
>NZ_JAPVZO010000057.1:0-551 GCF_041432445.1 Streptococcus sp. 27098_8_69
CCAATTGTAAAGCGAAAGGAGAAAAATATGGCTCAAAAAGCACATAGTTTATCACACATAAAATGGATGTGTAAATATCACATTGTGTTCACCCCTAAGTATAGACGAAAAGAGATCTATAATCAATATCGAAGTAGTTTGGGAGAAATATTCCATAGATTATGTAGTTATAAAGGTGTTGAGATTATCGAGGGCCATTTAATGCCAGATCATGTTCATATGTTTGTAAGTATTCCACCTAGAATTAGTATTTCAAGTTTCATGGGATATTTAAAAGGTAAAAGCGCTCTAATGATGTTCGATAAACACGCAAATCTGAAATATAAGTTTGGAAATCGACATTTTTGGGTAGAGGGATATTATGTGAGTACAGTTGACCTCAATAAGCCACAATAAAGAAATACATTCAGGAACAAGAGCGAAAAGATATTGCTTTAGATAAGTTGAGTGTAAAAGAATATGAAGATCCCTTTAGGGATAGTGGCAAGTAGTACATCTGCCTCTTTGAGAGGCTTGTGACGAGTCAAATGCAATAAGGCTTGAACAACGTG
>NZ_JAPVZO010000058.1:0-517 GCF_041432445.1 Streptococcus sp. 27098_8_69
CATCTCTATACACTCCAGTCTTCAAGTCGTATAGGGCATTTATGTGTATGAGATTATAGGATTTAACATCCGTTTGGGTTTGGATAGAGGTTTCTGTATCCATGGGATTTCGAGGAATACAGATATCACTCCCATCTGCAGCTAATATCGGAAGATTGGTGTTAAGTGGAATAGGTGCTGTAAATTCTTTAAATAAGGTATAGAAAGCCTCAGGTTTTATCTGATAGCGTCTTTGAACAAAGGCTGAATTTGAAACTGTCAGTCTAGCATCTAGTAATTCTTTTGACAGTGATTTTCCTCCCATTCCCAGAATGGTACGAATCATGGTTTCTAGTGATAACCTTCTTTTACGAGTAAAGGCCTGTTCATCTTGTTTGACGAGCTCAACTTTTTGACTAAGGATACTCTGAATACTCTTATTCAAGTGGGCTTTTATCTGTTTTATCATGGGAAGTACCTCCTTAACTATCAGTTTAGCACATAAAAAAAGAAACCCAAATACAGAATTGTATTTGAA